>JBBIRG010000027.1:6885-12044 GCA_037441945.1 Bacteroidota bacterium
TGTCCTGACGGACCGGCAATCCGGAGAGCGCTGAAAGGATCGCGTACGTTTCGGCCGAGGAGGCGCTGTCGCCGTCAATGCCCTCATAACTTTGCTCGAACACGATCCGCGCGGACAGCGATAATTTTTTATTCTGCGCGAAAAGCCGCATCAGCAGGCCGTGCAGTATCAGCACGCCTTTGCTGTGAATGGGACCGCCGAGCGCCGCCTGCTTTTCAATATCAACGACGCCCTCCGTTCCGGGCGAAACCGTCGCGGTGATCCGTCCGGGCTTGCCGAACATGAACTCGCCCATGCGAAGAACCGATAATCCGTTGACTTGCCCGCAGGCCGCTCCGTCGGTGTCCACCAGAAAAATCCCGCGCGCGATCATTTCCTGAATGCGTTCCTGGATGAGGTTCGAGCGGTAGATTTTTTCGTTCAGCGCCCGCCGGACATGTTCGGCGGTAATGAATTCGGAATTGTCCTGTGACGCCCAGAAATGGCCTTCGCGGAGAATGTCGGCCATGGCGCCGAAATGCGTGGATAATTTTTCCCTGTCCTCGGCAAATCGGGACGCGTATTCCAGCATCTTCGCGATAGCCCCGCTGTCGAGGTGTTTCAGGTTTTCCTTGCCGCACAGCATGGAAAGGAATGAAACGAAGTCGTTGATGTTGTTCCGGTTGCGTGTCATCGTCGTGTCGAAGTCGGCTTTGACGCGGAACAATTCCGGAAACTCCTCGTCGTGCGAGTGAAGCAGGTAATAAAACGCCGGTCGGCCGACTAAGATAACCTTGACATCCAGCGGGATGGCCTGGGGGCGCAAACTTTTCGTCGCGGTCATACCGAGGCTTTCGGACAGTTCCTCGATCTGGACGAAACCGCTGCGCAGCGCGCGTTTGAGGCTGTCCCAGCTCATGAAATGCTTCAACACGTCTTCGATCGGAAGGACGATAAATCCACCGTTGGCGCGGTGCAGCGATCCGGGCTTCACCATCGTGAAATCGGTGTGCAGCGTGCCCATGTACGTTTCTTTTTCCACGCGCCCGAATAAATTATTATACGTCGGGTTGATTTCCACAACGACCGGCGCGCCCTCCTGCTTAGAATGGTCGATGAACAAATTAACGGTGTACCGCTTCAGGAACGCTTCTTTGCGCATCGCGAAATTCGGGTCCTGCGATTGTTCCGTCCGGATAAGCTCGATGTTCTCGACCAGGTCGTTCTGCAGGTCCCGGAGAAACCTGAGAATTTCCGGAAGTCCGCTGAACCGTTCGCGTAACTCATCCAGCAGCGGATTCAGCGAAAACAGGATCACCTGTTCGTCGAGTTCGGCCAGGCGCTTTTCCGTTTTACGTTCCAGCAGTCGCGTGGATTTGATCGCCTCTTTCAGTTCATCCTGCAGCCGGTCGCGGGTTTTCAGGCGTTCGGCCTGTTCGGCGGGAGGAATCGCGTTCCATTCGGCCTCGCTCAGCGGATGCCCGTTTTTCGCCGGCACAAGCATAACTCCCAGTTGCGTCGACTGGATAATAAACCCGCCCTCGGTTGATTTCTGGCTGATTAATTTGATTATCGCGTCGCGTTCCAGTACCGACTGGCCTGTAATCGCGTCGCGTTTGGCGGCGTACTCGTCGCTCTCGAATAATTTCGGGATTTCACGCTGGATCTGATCGACGAGCCGCCTCATATCCTGCTGGAAAATCTTTCCCTGTCCCGCCGGGAGCCGGCAGGCTTTGGGCTGAAAGGCGTCTTCAAAATTGAAAATATAGCACCCGTCATCCGGTACGGGTTTTTCTTTCGCCAGTTCTTCGACGAATACCCGGACGGCGGTCATTTTGCCGATTCCCCGCGGGCCGGCGACATAAATGTTAAACCCGATTTCCTGGATGTTCAGCCCGAACCGGAGCGCCGTCACCGCGCGATGCTGGCCGATGATTCCGTCCGAAGGCTTCAGCGCCGCCGTGGTTTCCGCCGGAAAGGAATCCGGGTCGTAAGTCAGCCGTAATTGGTCAAACGTCAGTTCGGGAATCATGGTTTTTTCCGGTGTTGGGTCGTTTCAGGAAATCATGATATAAATACCAGTTGATGAGGCTGTTCGTGTTGCGCATCAGCGGAAGCGCTTCGCCGGCCGGGCAGACATAAGTACGTATGCGTTCATGTTCCCCGCCGTCGCCGGTATCGCGTTCATTGAAAGCGTCAATGTCATGACGGCTGAGCCCGATCCGGCAGAAAAAGAAATATCCCGCTTCGTCTATCAGGCCAGGCGAACTGTACAGTAATTCCGTGTTAAGTAAATGCAGATCGTTGCGTGTGATGATTAATCCGGTTTCTTCATGAACTTCCTTCATCGCGACATCAAAAGGATCGGTTTCGCTGTCGCACATTCCGGCCGGATGCTCATAAAATACGGCGCCGTTGCCTACACGCCTCTGCCGGACCATCAGAAGGAATTCCTCGCCTGTTTTCCGGTCAACAAGGATGGTCATCACGGATACAAAATGCCCGCGGAGAAGTACGGCCGGAAGAAGCGGATGCCCCTCCGGATCCGCCGCGTCCGCTTCAAGAAGCGCAAAAATGACCTCGCCGCTTGGCTTCCGTATCGTTTTCAGTTCCCGGATACCGTGAACGGTGATTCCCTGATCCGCCAGCGATTGTCTCCAGATTTTATATTTCAGCGATTCTTCAAGCCTCTGCATAAAGGGCTCCCAGTCAGGGGTTTACGCGGCGGAAGGGATCACGTAAAACATCACAGCGAAATAATGAAACACGCTCCCGGCAATCACAAAAAGGTGCCAGATCATATGCGCGTATTTCAGTTTTTTCCAGGCGTAAAAAACAAGCCCCGATGTGTAGCAAAGTCCACCGGCGACAAGCAGCGCCAGTCCTCCCATCGGAACGGCGTCCACAACCGGCCGAATCGCGATAACGATCATCCATCCCATCAGGACGTAAATGATCACCGATAATACGCCGAAACGGTTAATAAAAAAAACCTTAAATATAATTCCGGCCACAGCCAGTCCCCAGATGATCCCGAATAGCGTCCATCCCCACGGGCCGTTCAACGATACCAGCGTAAAGGGCGTGTACGTCCCCGCGATCAGAATGTAGATGGATGAATGGTCCAGGATCCGGAAAAATGATTTAACGCGCCGCCCCTGAAGGCTGTGATACAGCGTCGAGGATAAGTATAAAATCAGAAGCGACGATCCGTAAACTGAACTGCTGACGACATGCCAGGCGTTGCCGTATAGCGCCGAAAAAATCACAAGCAGAACCAGTCCCGCAATGCTGATCAGCGCGCCGACGCCGTGCGTTACGCTGTTGGCGATCTCTTCGCCCTTTGTGTATCTGGGTAACCGCGACATATGTATTACTTTCAGTGTGTTGATTTATTCTTGCTCCGCGCCGCCGAAGTCCGTTTCTTCGGTTTCCAGTTCGCCCTTGCGGTTACGTACCAGCCGTTTCAGTTTCGTTTCCGCCTGATTCAGCTGGCGGTGGCATTGTTCGGCTAATTTCATGCCCTCTTCGAATGAACGGATCGTTTCGTCCAGCGGAACTTGCCCGCTCTCTAGTTTTTCGACAATGGATTCGAGCGTTTTCAACACGTCCTCGAATGCGACCGGTTCCGTTTCCGTTTTTGCTGTTTTTTTTGCCATAACTCATCCTTGTTATTGCCATAGGATAGGGAAAAACGGATTCATTTGCAAACGGAATCATTAGGCGCGCGCTTGCCCGCTGTTAGGCCTGAATGATACAGCGGAAGGATTGAATAAAATCCGGTAAAAAGCGGTTTTCATTCAGACGCAGTTTAAGCCGCTCGTCGAATAAAAAAAACCGCTTACCATGTTTTGCATTGCATTTAAAAAACAAACTGAATATATTGTCATGATTTATACTTTTGAAGTCATTCAACTACGGTAAAAGAACAATATGATGGTTGAAGCAAAATATTTCCGCATGGAAGGGGACATTGCACATTGCCTGCTTTGCCCCAGAGATTGCAAAATAAAACCGGGCGAGGAAGGCGACTGTTGGGGTTATAAAAACATCGACGGAAAATTATATTCCGCGAATTACGGGAAATTAGTCACGGCGAATTTTGAGCCGATGGAAAAAAAGCCTTTTTATCATTATTATCCCAATTCGATGATTCTTTCCGTTGCTCCGAACGGGTGCAATTTCCGTTGCCAGTTTTGCCAGAACTATACGATCGCACTGGAAAAAAAGGAAACCAAAGAAGTGTCCATGCAGACCCTTCTGGATTATTCCGGAAAAAGCCAGTCGATCGGCGTGGCCTATACGTTTACTGAGCCGCTGATATGGTATGAATTCCTTATGGACGGCGCGCGGAAACTGAAAGGGATCGGCCAGAAAAACGTGATCGTCTCCAACGGATTCATCAACGAAAAGCCGTTCCGCGAGATTATTTCCTATATTGACGCGGTAAATATCGGCGTGAAGTCCATGCGGCAGGAAGTGTATGAAAAATACATCGAGGGCGACCTGGCGACGGTTCTGCAGTCCATTAAAATAGCCTATGAGGAAACCCACCTGGAACTGACGTTTCAGATCATCAAAGGCCTGACGGACAGCGACGAGGAAATCAGGGAATTCGTGGATTTCGTGGCGTCAATCAGCAAGGACATTCCGGTTCATTTCAAACGGTTCTTCCCGCATTATAAAATGACGCAATTTCCGATGACGCCCAATGAAACGCTGGTAAAGGCTTACAAGATCGCGAGCCAGAAACTGAACTTCATCTATCTGTCCGATACCGACATCGACGGCGTCAGCGATACGTTCTGCCCGAGCTGCAAACGCCTCATCATCAAACGGCGCGATTACCAGTCGAATCTCGGAGGGCTTCGCGGCGCCAGCTGCAAATTCTGCGGATACCGGCTGAATATTAAATTTTAATGTTTGCATATTTTAGCTCCTGCCAAATTATAAAAAAATATTTTAATGTTTGCATGAACATTCCACCGACAATCAATTACATCGTGAAACAAACGCATGGTTAACCGACAACATTTTCAGGTCAAGACACTCAAAAATTTTTTTGTCCTGACGTTTTTATTTATTTCGTTCCTTTTTACCGCCTGCGAAGGCGATCTGAACGATACCGGCATCGGCGGATTAGACCGGGATAAAACCGGAGGTTATCTCCGGAAAGACAC
>JBBIRG010000028.1:0-1174 GCA_037441945.1 Bacteroidota bacterium
AACAGGCTTCCAGCCAACTGGATAACGGTGTGATTACCTCCACGGAATACATAACCGAACGCAACGCCGAACACCAGGCCGTTTTAACGATGGTTATTCACAAAATCCAGCTGATTCAGGCCAAAGTCAATTACCGGACAACATTAGGAGAATGATTATGATTTACGGAAACCAGAAATATTTAAAAGGGCTTCACATTTCGACTTCGCTCATGATGAAGCGATTTTATGGATGGGCAGTCATCTTATTAGTGTCTGTCATAGTCGGTTGTTCTGGTAAAAATAAAAAATCAGATGCCTACGGTAATTTCGAAGCGACGGAGATCATCGTATCGGCTGAAGGCAATGGAAAACTGATGGAATTCTGCGTAGAGGAAGGCGCAGTTATTGACCGGCAAACCAGAGTCGGCTGCATCGATACGATACAGTTAGCCTTAAAACGCGATCAGTTAAAAGCGACCCGGCTGGCGGTCAGTTCGAAATTTGAAAATGTCATTTCTCAGATTGAGGTTCTCAAAGAACAAAAAAATGTCGCATTGACTGAAAAACAGCGCATCCAAAATCTGATGAAAGAAAAAGCCGCAACGCAAAAACAAATGGACGATATCACTGGACAACTGAATGTTATCGAAAAACAAATCCGTTCCATTGAAGTCCAGAACGTCGGTATTGTCAATGAAGTTAAATCCATCGACGCGCAAATTGAGCAAATCAGCGATCAGATCCGGAAATGCCATATTATTAATCCAACCCGCGGCACCGCGCTGAATAAATTCGCCGAACCGCATGAAATCACCTCATACGGGAAGCCGCTTTACAAAATTGCCGATTTAGAAACGATGTTTCTCCGCGTCTATGTTGTCGGTGATCAGTTGCCGCATATTCATATCGGTCAGAAAGTTCAGGTGCTGATCGATCAGGACAAAGCCAAGAACAGATCCCTTGAGGGCGAAGTCAGTTGGATTTCATCAAAGGCGGAATTCACGCCGAAGATCATACAAACGAAAGAGGAACGCGTCAATATGGTATACGCTGTGAAAGTGCGTGTGAAGAACGACGGATCGCTGAAAATCGGCATGCCGGGGGAGGTTAATTTTGATAAAACAGCCCGCTAAATACCCGAAATGCACGAAAGGGAAAATTAGTAATGATAAAAACAAGAAATATACAAGCAA
>JBBIRG010000028.1:1274-11861 GCA_037441945.1 Bacteroidota bacterium
AAGGGAAATAGTGTGTATGATTTTATTTAGCGTTTTTCGCGTATTTCGCGGGTAATTTGATAAAACAGCCCGCTAAATACGCGAAATGCACGAAAGGGAAAATTAGTAATGATAAAAACAAGAAATATACAAGCAACAAGTAAACTGATCTATCCGGAGGAAAGTTACGCAATTATGGGAGCGTGTTTTAATGTTTACAAAAATATGGGATGCGGTTATCTTGAAGCTGTATACCAGCAATGCATGAAGATAGAATTTGATTATTTAAAAATTCCTTATGTATCACAGGCAGAATTTGAATTATCATACAGGGATATCGTCCTTCCCCAAAAATATAAAGTTGATTTTATATGTTATAAGAAAATAATTTTAGAAATTAAAGCTGTTAACTGTATCATAGATGAATATCGGGCTCAAATTCAGAATTACCTGAATGCAGGAAAATTTGAATTAGGCATTCTAATCAATTTTGGCCATTACCCAAAACTCGAATATGAAAGATTTGTTCTGACAAAAGAAGGGAAATAGTGTGTATGATTTTATTTAGCGTTTTTCGCGTATTTCGCGGGTAAAAGAAGTGATTCACGTAGAAAAAATATCGAAATCATACGGCGCTATCCTAGCGCTTGACCGTTTGTCGTTTACTGTCAATGACGGCGAACTGTTCGGGTTTATCGGACCCGACGGCGCGGGGAAAACGACGCTGTTCCGCATACTCACCTCCCTGTTTTTACCGGACAGCGGTTCAGCGAAGGTGATCGGACTTGATGTGGTTAATAACTACCAAGAACTCCGAAAACAAATCGGCTACATGCCCGGCAGGTTTTCGTTATATCAGGATCTGACGGTTGAAGAGAATCTGATATTTTTCGCGACTATCTTCGGAACAACGGTTGACGAGAATTATGATTTAATAAAGGATATTTATATTCAGCTAGAGCCATTCAAAAACCGGAGAACGGGCAAATTATCCGGCGGAATGAAACAGAAACTCGCGCTTTGCTGCGCGCTGATTCATAAACCAAAAGTTCTTTTTCTCGATGAACCAACGACCGGCGTTGACGCGGTATCCCGGAAGGAATTCTGGGAGATGCTGAAACGGCTTCAGCAATCCGGGATTACGATACTCGTCTCCACGCCTTATATGGACGAAGCGAGCCTGTGCGACCGCGTGGCGCTGATCCAGAAAGGTCGCATCATGGACATTGAAACGCCCGATGCGATTGTCAGCCGGTTTGATAAAAAGTTACTCGCTGTCAAATCGGCGAATACGTACCGGCTGATTGAATCGCTGAAATCCTATGACCATACGCACGTGGTTTATCCCTTCGGCGAGGTTCTGCATTATATAGACCGGCGAAACGATTATTCGATGGAAGACCTGATTCATTATCTGCGCCGGAATGGAATTACAGACGCCGAAATACGGACGGCGGACCCGGATATCGAGGATTGTTTTATGGAACTGATGAGGCGTGCGGAGGGCGATGAATAACGGATTCGTCATACAAGCCGAAAAACTGACGAAACGGTTTGGCGATTTTACCGCGGTTAACGCGATATCTTTTGATGTTAAACGCGGTGAAATATTCGGTTTTCTCGGCGCTAACGGAGCCGGAAAAACCACGGCGATACGCATGCTGACCGGATTGCTCAGCCCGACTTCCGGACAAGCGAGTGTCGCCGGATATGACGTTTACAGGCAATCTGAAATAATCAAGAAAAACATCGGATACATGAGCCAGCGGTTTTCGCTGTATGAAGACCTCACGGTTTATGAAAACATACGATTTTACGGCGGTATCTACGGTTTATCCGATAAGCAGATCATTGAAAAATCAGGACGGCTGATCGGCAAACTCGGACTGGAGCACGCGCGGAACACATGCATTTCATCCCTTCCGTTGGGATGGAAGCAGAAGCTCGCGTTTTCAGTCGCGATCCTCCACGATCCGGCGATCGTGTTTCTCGATGAGCCTACCGGAGGCGTGGATCCGATAACCCGCAGACAGTTCTGGAATCAGATCTACGAAGCTGCGCACAACGGCGTTACCGTATTTGTCACAACACACTACATGGATGAGGCCGAATACTGCGACCGCGTGTCCATCATGGTTGACGGCCGCATCGACGCCCTTGATACGCCGGCCGGGCTCAAACGTCAATTTGAAGCCGGCGCCATGAACGACGTCTTTATCCGCCTTGCCCGTTCCCAGCCTGCGGAGAAATCATGAAAAAGTTTTTCGGGTTCGTCATCAAGGAATTCCGTCACATTCTCCGCGACAAGCGAACGATGCTGATTTTGTTCGGTATGCCTGTCATCCAAGTATTGCTGTTCGGGTACGCGATCCGCAATGAAATCACCGACGTAAAAATCGCCGTACTAGACTACGCGAACGATTACATGAGCCGTGAATTAACGGACAAACTTCTTTCATCGGATTATTTCATATTAATGGATCGTCTGAATGACGAATCGGAAATTGAAAGCTCTTTCCGGTCGGGCAGGGTCAAGGAAGCGCTCGTCATTGAACCGCAGTTTGCCAACCGGATTTTACGGGAAGGAAAAGGGCATGTTCAGATCATCGCGGATGCGTCCGATCCGAACATGGCGCAGATGCTTATTGCCTATACAACCGCGATTCTTACTGAATATCAGATGAGCCTGAGCCATACGAAACCAGCGGGTGTTCGTGTGATTCCTGAAGTGAAAATGCTGTACAACCCTGAAATGAAAAGCGTGTATTTTTTCGTTCCGGGGATCATTGTGATTCTGCTTACGCTGATCTGCGCGCTGATGACGTCTATCACGATCACGCGTGAAAAGGAACTGGGAACCATGGAAGTGCTTCTCGTATCGCCGCTGAAACCGGTTCAGATCATTACCGGCAAAGTTATACCCTATGTGTTTTTATCGCTGATCAACACGACCACGATTTTAATCATCGCGCGTTATGTGTTCGGTGTCCCTTTCGCGGGCAGTTACGCGTTGTTTTACGCGGAAGCCCTGCTCTTCATCGTGACCGCCTTATCGCTGGGCATCCTGATATCGACGGTGAGTCGTACCCAGCAGGTCGCGATGATGGCCTCTCTCGCGGGACTGATGCTGCCGATGATCATGCTCTCGGGATTCGTGTTTCCGGTATCCAGCATGCCCTGGCCGTTGCAATGGCTGAGCAACATCGTTCCCGCCAAATGGTTTCTGACGATTGTCAAGGGAATCATGCTTAAGGGAGTCGGGTTTGATTATATATGGAAAGAAACGCTGATAATAATCGGTATGACATTATTTCTGCTGACCCTCAGCGCTAAGAAGTTTAAAATCAGGTTAGACTAATCTAACCGCAGAGATCACAGAGAACAAGGAGAAAATGAAATAAATTATGACAAAGAATGAAATAACAGAAAAAATTATTGGATTCGGAATAACTGTACATAAAATATTAGGTCCGGGGCTATTAGAATCAGCTTATGAAGAATGTCTGTGTCATGAACTGTACTTAAATAATATTAGATTTGAACGGCAAAAACCGTTGCCGCTTATTTACAAAGATGTCAAGCTTGACTGTGGATACAGAATTGATTTGCAGGTTGAAAACCAAATTATTGTTGAAATCAAAACGGTTGACAAGATCAATGACGTCCATTTGGCGCAGATATTAACCTATCTCAGGCTGTCGAAATGTTCCTTAGGGATGATTATGAACTTCAATGTGAATCAGCTTATTAAAGGCATTAAGCGATTTATTTTATGAGATTAATTTTTAAGAACCTGTGCTCTCTGTGATCTCAGCGGTTTAAACTAATACCGATATGCGAACGATACGATTCATCATTCAGAAAGAATTCATCCAGATATTCCGCAACCGGGCGATGCTGCCGATCCTGTTTATTATGCCCATCATGCAGCTGCTGGTTTTGTCAAATGTCGCGACGTTTGATATCAAAAACGTCAAATTGCATCTGATTGATAAGGACCAGACTGCAGGGTCGCGAGCGCTGGCCGATAAGTTCATACGTTCGGGCTATTTTATTTTAATCGATCAGGACTATACGGATCATGATTATGAAAATCATTTAAAGAGGAATGAAGCTAACATGGTCTTGCAGATTCCGCGTGATTTTGAAAAGGAACTGAAACGAACCGGAATGACAAAAGTACAGTTTATTATCAACGCGGAAGACGGAAGCGCGGCGGGAGTTATGAATGCCTACGCCCTGATGATCGTTCAGTCTTATATAAGCGAGGTGAATGAAAAAAAAGGCCTGAGCGGAATAACGAATACGATTGATATCCGTACTTCCTTCTGGTTTAATCCGGAACTGAATTACAAAACTTACATGATTCCCGGAATTTTGGCAATTCTGGTGACGATGATCGGCGTGTTTTTATCGGGAATGAATATCGTCCGTGAAAAGGAAATAGGCACGATTGAACAGTTAAATGTTACGCCCATACGGAAATATCAGTTCATCATCGGCAAACTGCTGCCGTTCTGGATCATCGGGTTATTTGAACTCGCGTTCGGGTTGTTGATTGCCAAACTGGTTTTTGACATTCCTATTGCCGGAAGTCTGGCGCTGATATTCGGTATGGCGACGATATTTCTTCTGGCTGTTTTGGGAATCGGATTGTTTATATCAACCATTGCCGAAACCCAGCAGCAGGCGATGTTCATCGCGTGGTTTTTCATGGTGATATTTATCCTTATGGGCGGATTGTTTACGCCGGTCGAGAGTATGCCGTCATGGGCTCAGAAAATTACCTTATTCAATCCCGTCGCTCATTTCATGAAAATTCTGCGCGCGGTTTTGATTAAAGGTTCAGGTTTCTGTGATATTTTGCCGCAGGCTGGTTCGCTGTTTGCGTTCGCGGTTGTGTCGTTATCGCTGGCGGTGTTGCGGTACAGAAAGGTGAGTGAATAAAATGACCCGAAGAAAATTCGAAGACGCATACCCACAATGCCGGGAGAAATTTAACTTTCTGATGCCGCATCCACCGGCAAAACAAGAGAGATGTATTTACTTTTTGATATCGAAATACCGGTCGAGAAAATAGTACAATTGAGATAATTTATTGTACATTTCATCTTTCATATCCATCGGACGTCCTCCGGTAACCGAGACGGAATATTTTACCGTGTCCTGAAACAAGGTCAGCCGTTTTCCGGTTCTGACGATAAAGCCCCGTTCATTGACCGGAAATTTTTTATCATAATTCGTGACCAAATCCAATGTGTTGATTTTTTCTTTGATCGCCGTAATCATCGAATCGTCGGCGGGCAGTTCCTTGTGTTCTTCCTGATTGTCCGGAAAACCGCGGTAAATATAATCGTAGCGCAGGATGCCGGATTTCAGGGAAAAGGATTTCGAATAATGATGTGAATCTTTGGACGATTCGTCGAAAAAATCGGTCAGCACAAATGAAAAAGTCGTATCCGTCATATTATTGACCGGCGGGCTTTGTTTTAGTTCGGATTTGCATGACACGGCGATCAAACTGATGAAAAGGATCCATAGATGCATACAGGGCTCCGGTTGAAAACAGGAAAAAAGTTAAACTTCTTCAAGAAGTTTAACTTTTATAATAAAATAAATAATAAAAGAAGCCCGTAATCTTGCGTTGGACGCAGGATCACGGGCTATAGCTATTCAGTTATGGTTTATAACTGTTTTCTTTTTTCTTTTATCACGGCCTGAGCGGCGGCGAGTTTCGCGATCGGGATGCGGAACGGCGAGCAGCTTACGTAGTTCATGCCGAGCATATGGCAGAATTCGACTGAGTTGGGTTCGCCTCCGTGTTCGCCGCAGATGCCGATCTTCAGATCCGGGCGGGTCTTGCGGCCTTTTTCAACGGCCATACGCATCAGCACGCCGACGCCTTCGCGGTCAATGACCTGGAAGGGATCAACGGGCAGGATTTTCTTGTCGAGGTAATCGGGAAGGAATCCGCCGATATCGTCACGTGAGAATCCGAAGCTCATCTGCGTCAGGTCGTTGGTGCCGAACGAGAAGAAGCGGGCGACGCCGGCGATCTTGTCGGCGGTAATGGCTGCGCGCGGGATTTCGATCATCGTGCCGATCAGGTGCGGGACTTTTTTCATGCCGAATTTTTTCGCGGTTTCGTCGTGGATTTTTTCGATGATCTCATACTGGTGCGTCAGTTCGGTGTCCGCGCAGGAAACGGGGATCATGATTTCCGGCAGGGCTTTTTTGCCTTCCTGGATGAGTTCGGCGGAGGCTTCGAGAATCGCGCGGACCTGCATTTCGGTGATTTCCGGATAAGTGATGCCGAGGCGGACGCCGCGGTGTCCCATCATCGGGTTGTTTTCGTGCAGGGCGTCGGCGCGGTGGTTAAATTCCTCAATGGAAATATTAAGACTTTGGGCGAGGCGCGCGCGTTCTTCGGGATGGTTCGGCACGAATTCATGCAGCGGGGGATCGAGCGTGCGGAACGTGACCGGGTAACCGTCCATGACCGCCATCGTGCCTTTGACGTCGGCCTTCACGAACGGGAAAAGTTCGTTCAGCGCGGCGCGGCGTTCGTCCTGCGATTTGGAGACGATCATCTTGCGGAGCAGGAACAGCGGCTGTTCGGAGTTCTTGCCGTAGAACATATGTTCGGTGCGGAAGAGGCCGATGCCTTCGGCGCCGAACGAGCGGGCTTTCGCGGAATCTTCCGGCGTATCGGCGTTGGTGCGGATGCCTAAGCGGCGGATCTGGTCGCAGAGTTTCATGAACGCGGTGAAATCCGGGTTATCCTCCGCGGCCTTGATCATCGGCAGGGAGCCTTCGTACACGTAGCCTTTGGTTCCGTTCAGCGTGATCAGGTCGCCTTCGCGCACCGTTTTGCCGCCGACGGAAAAAAGTTTTTCATTATAATTGACTTTGATGGCGCCGGCGCCGACGACGCAGCATTTGCCCCAACCGCGGGCAACTAAGGCCGCATGACTGGTCATGCCTCCGCGGGCTGTGAGAATCGCTTCGGACGCGCGCATGCCTTCCACGTCTTCCGGATTGGTTTCCTCGCGGACGAGAATAACTTTCTTGCCCTGTTTGAACCATTCCACGGCCGCTTTCGCGCTGAAGACGACATGGCCGGCGGCGGCCCCGGGTCCGGCGGGCAGGCCTTTGGCGATCGGGTGATGCGTTAGTTCGACTTTCGGGTCGATGATCGGGTGAAGAAGTTCGTCGAGCTGCGAAGGGGTAACGCGCATGACCGCTTCTTCCTTATTGATCATTTTTTCCTTCAGCATGTCCAGCGCCATTTTCACCGCCGAAGGACCGTTGCGCTTGCCGACGCGGCATTGCAGCATCCACAGCCGTTCTTCCTGGATGGTAAACTCGATATCGAGCATATCGGCGTAGTGTTTTTCCAGTTTTCGGCGGATGGCCATCAGCGTTTGGTACGCTTTCGGCATGGCGGTTTCCAGTGATTCGTGGTGCCGGCTCTGTTCGGTCTTTCCCTGTTCGTTCAGGGGGTGGGGCGTGCGGATGCCGGCGACGACGTCTTCGCCCTGCGCGTTGGCGAGCCATTCGCCGTAGAACATGTTTTCGCCGGTGGCCGGGTTACGGGTGAACGCCACGCCGGTCGCGGACGTTTCGCCCATATTGCCGAAGACCATCGCCTGCACGTTGACGGCGGTGCCCCATTCGGCGGGGATGTTTTCGATCTGGCGGTAGGACACGGCGCGCTTGCCCATCCAGCTCTGGAATACGGCGCCGATCGCTCCCCACAGCTGTTCCATCGGGTCTTCCGGGAACGGCTTGCCCAAAACATCTTTAACCTTGGTTTTATAGATTTCGATCAGGTTTTTAAGGTCGTCGGCGGAAAGATCGGTGTCGAGATGGGCGCCGCGTTCGTGCTTCATTTTTTCGAGTTCTTTTTCCAATTGCTGGCGGACGCCTTTGCCTTCGGCGGGTTCGATACCGGCGGCTTTTTCCATGACCACATCGGCGTACATCTGGATCAGCCGGCGCTGGGCGTCGTATACGAAGCGGGGATTATTTGTTTTCTTGATCAGCCCTTCACGGGTGGCGTTGTTCAGTCCGACGTTCAGCACGGTTTCCATCATGCCGGGCATGGACCGGCGCGCGCCGGAACGGACGGAGATAAGCAGGGGATTGTCCTTATCGCCGAATTTCGCGCCCATGACTTTTTCAATAAAAGCCATGGCTTTGTTGACCTCGGCGGTCAGCTGGGCCGGGTACTTCTTCTTATTTTCGTAATAATAATTGCACATTTCGGTAGTGATGGTGAATCCGGCCGGGACGGGCAGTCCGAGTACGGCCATTTCGGCGAGGTTCGCGCCTTTGCCGCCGAGCAGGTTTTTCATGTCGGCGTTGCCTTCAGCTTTTCCGCCGCCGAAGATATAAACGAATTTATCCTTGCGAGGCTTGCCTGCGGTTTTCTTGACGGCTTTTTTCTGTTTTCCGGGTGTTTTTTTCATGGGCGTATTCCTTGTGGTTACTTTAAAATCATAATAATCATAATCAAAAATTATTTTATCGCATTTTTCATAAACAAGAAGATATATAAAAAAAACGTCGATTTCAATGATTTTCATCATAACACCCAAAAAAAATTCCGCCCTTCCCGCGGATATGTCCGATTGGGTGGGGGCAGGCAGAAAAAAGAAACAGGCAGAAAAAAAATAACAGAAAAAAATAATCCTTGAAGAAAAGTTTTTAATTTGATAATATCCCCATAGCAAATCTGACGTAAAGTCAAACCTTGATGAAAACATGACGGTTCCCCATTCACTGATACTAATTCACCCTACTTTTTCATTCTAAACCCATTCAATAATCTAACAGGAGAATGAGCATGTCACACAGGAACAGACTTGCAAAGGCTCTGATGGTATTCGCGGCGGGTATCTTGTTCGTCACGGGTACGGTCATGGCCCAGTCGGTAACAACGGCGTCCTTCAGTGGTATAGTGAAGGACAATAACGGCCAGCCCGTGTACGGCGCGAACGTAATGGCGATGCATGTGCCATCGGGATCGGTTTTCGGAGCCGCCACCCGAAATGACGGACGGTATAACATCCCGTTTGTCCGCGTCGGCGGTCCTTACACCCTGACGGTGAATTTCATCGGCTACAAAAAAGAAACCCGCGACGGCATCATGCTGACGCTGAGCGAGAACAAGCAGGTGAACTTCACGATGATCGAGGAAGCCGTGGAACTCGAAGGCGTGGAGATCGTGGTGGAACGGAACCCGATCATCAGCGAATCCAGAACCGGAGCGGCGACAACCGTTTCATCCATGGAGATCGCAAAACTGCCGACGATTGAAAGATCCTTTAACGACTTTACACGGCTTTCTCCGCATTTTTCCGGAAGCAATGCCGCGGGCAGAAATAATCGTTATAACACGATCCAGATTGACGGCGCCGTTAACAATGACTTATTTGGTTTAGCCGGTAGCGGAACACCTGGAGGACAAGCGGGTACTCAACCGATTAGTTTAGACGCTATCCAGGAATTTCAGGTTGTTATTGCGCCTTACGACGTCCGTATGGGCGGCTTCACCGGCGGCGGTATCAACGCAATTACGCGCAGCGGTACCAATAAATACGAAGGCTCTGTCTATCATTATTTCCGTAATGAGAGTTTTGTCGGAACCTACGAAAATGCCAATCCTTATTCTAAACTGACCGAACGGGTTACAGGCTTCAGGGTTGGAGGACCGATTATCAATGATGAATTGTTCTTCTTTGTTAACGGTGAATTTACCGCTCGTAACACTCAGACCGCTTTAGGAATCCTTGAAACGGGCAATACAAATGATTTTACTGGTATTTCCAAATTTCAGGCGCAACGTGTTATTACGGTATTAGATTCAGTTTGGGGTTACAAGGCTGGAGGATTTGGTATTCAGAGTCTTGAAAGACCCAGTGCAAAGATCTTTGCCCGTTTAGATTACAATATTAGCGATAAACATCGCCTAACTTTTCGGCATAACTTTGTCGATGCAACCAATGATATTTTAGCGCAGTCCTTGAGTTCGACATCACCGAATTCAGGTTTCCGCCTAAGCGATGCCGGTTATAAGTTTTTTAATACGACAAATTCTACAGTACTGCAATTGACTTCTATGTTTTCGAATCAAATGTCAAACGAATTAATAATCGGATATACAACGATTCGAGATAAACGGAATGTCATGTCCAAAAAACCATTTCCAGCGATTAATGTTACTGTTGGAAGCAATACTTTAATTGCAGGATCTGAAAATTTTTCACAGGCCAATTCATTGGACCAGAATATTATTGAAATTACAAATAACTTTAATTATTTCTTGGGCGATCACACATTTACGGTTGGTACGCATAATGAATTTTTCTCGTTTAAGAATGTTTTCATTCGTGATTATTTCGGCAACTACACATTCGCAAATGTTGATTCATTAATAGTCGGCAGACCTTCCAACTATTCTTTAAGTTATTCGTTAGATACGAACAACCTTCGCCCTAGCGCTAAATTTGGAGTTAATCAAATCGGTTTTTACATCCAGGATGCATGGCGGGTAAAGCCCAATTTTGTTGTAACTGCCGGTTTACGGTTTGATATTCCGTATTT
>JBBIRG010000029.1:0-11545 GCA_037441945.1 Bacteroidota bacterium
TTGAAAGCGATTCAAAATTTTATGTAATTTGATTTGCAGTTTTTCGGCGGTTTTTTTCTTTTTCTCATAAGGCTTATTTCCTTGTGTAAATTTAATGTTTTAACACTCTTAATATACACGGGAAATGAGCCTTTTCTATGATCCACGTCACATAAAAGCTATGTTTTTTAAGGTTCTACACAAATATCAAGAATGTTTTTTCGGAGAGCGCCGGCATCGGATAGAAAATTGATAATGATAATTGTGAAAATTTCGGGATATGAACAAGTATTTTGAAATATCGGACAAATGATGTCGTTACAATTCTTTATCTTACGGGCTTTCCGAAAAGTTTATGAAAAGGCGTTCTATGGAAATTTATAATTGTTTATTGAAGAATGTTTTTTTCGATTTCTCTCGGCTTCACTCGAGACAGGCATCGGGACTTAAAATGACAAGTTTTTTAGGGATTTCGGACAGAAGTTACACAAATGTTGATTAAATGACGGTATAGTGATATATTCATTAAAATATTTTAACGGAGGTCACAATGAAAAAATACTTATGGTTTGGATTCTTGTTCATCGCCGCAGGCGTTTACGCGCAGGAAAGCCGGCTGAAACTTCCGCATACCCGTTTTGAACTTCCGAACGGACTGAAAGTGATTCTGCATGAGGACCATACCACGCCGATGATCGCCGTGAACGTCTGGTATCATGTCGGTTCGTCGTACGAGAAAATCGGGCGGACGGGATTCGCGCATCTGTTTGAGCACCTGATGTTCGAGGGATCGAAGAACGTCGCCGAAGGAGATTATGATAATCTTTTGGAAGCGGTAGGGGGAAACAACAACGGCTCAACCACTGAGGACCGCACCAATTATTATATTACAGTTCCGAAAAATGCGCTTGATCTTGCGCTTTTTCTCGAGTCCGACCGTATGGGTTTTTTAGCAGACGCTATGTCGGAGGACAAAGTCAACGGTCAGCGGGATGTTGTCAAAAACGAGCGGAGGCAATCCTATGAAAACCGGCCGTACGGGCTTTCGGAAGAAACCATCCTGAAAAATTTTTATCCTTCCGATCATCCTTATTCATGGCCGGTGATCGGTTCAATGGCCGATCTTTCCGCCGCATCGTATAACGATGTCGTGGAGTTCTGTAAAAATTATTATCTTCCGAATAACGCCACATTAGTGATTGCCGGGGATATTGATCCGGTTGAAACGCGGAAAAAAGTCGAATACTGGTTCTCCGATGTGAAAAGAGGAAACAAAGGCAAGTCGCCGAAAACCGCGGCGTTTGAGCTGACCGGCGAGATGTGCGAGGTTCTGGAAGACAACGTGCAGTTGCCGCGGATTTATATCGCTTACCAGACGCCGGCTCGTTACGCGCCAGGCGACGCGGAATTAGACGTTCTCGCCAATGTCCTCGCGAAAGGAAAGAATTCAAGGCTCTACAAACGGCTCGTATACGATCTGCAGATTGCGCAGGACGTAACCGCGTACCAGGAATCGAGTACGCTCGGCTCAAAATTCATGATTATAGCGACGGCGCGGCCTGGGCATACCCTGCAGGAACTCAAGAACGCGATCGATGAGGAAATCAGAAAAATCCATGACAGCGGTGTCACCGAACGCGAACTGCAGAGGGCGCTCAACCAGTACGAAACGCAGTTTTTGAACGCGTTCCAATTTATCCTGTATAAAGCGGACGTTATGAACATGTACGAAACGTTTACCGGTAATCCCGACTGGGCGAACGAAGACATGGGGCGCTATAAAGCGCTGGATACCGGCGACATACAGACAATGGCCGTCTCCTGCCTGAATCCGGGCAAGCGGCTGATACTGAGTATTGTCCCCAAAGGCAAAAAAGAATTAGCGGTCAAATAAAAAACGGGAGAACCATCAAATGAAATCCATCAAAATCATAATATCCACTGTTCTGATCGCCAGCCTCGGCTGGTCATGGGCTTATGCGCAGGTCGTTGATCGTTCAAAAGCGCCGGCGGCCGGAGAAGTTCCGTCGCTGAATATTCCCGCTGTTTCTTCCTTTACGCTGAGCAACGGTCTGCCGGTCTATTTTCTGGAAAAAAAGGAGGCGCCGCTGATCCAGTTGACGCTGACGTTTAAAGCCGGCAGTTCCGCCGAAACTATGAAACAACTGGGTCTGGCAAGTCTTACCGCGAAAATGATGACTGAAGGCGCCGGAAAAAGGGACGCCCTTGAACTCGCCGATGAAATCGATTTTCTGGGAATTAACCTTTCCGTTTACGCCGGTAGGGAATCTTCAGGGATCAGTTTATTCACGCCGTCCGCTAAATTTGATCCCGCGCTTGCGTTGGTCAAAGATATATTAACGGCGCCCGCGTTCCCGGAGAAAGAACTGGAACGCAGGAAAAAAGAGCTGATCGTATCGTTCGTTCAGGCTCACGACGAGCCGCGCGCAATCGCCGGTACGGCGTTTAACCAGTTTGTATTCGGTAAGGATCATCCGTTCGGGCGGACCACCGCCGGCAATGAAACGACTATCAAAGCGCTGACCGTCAACGACGTCAAAGCGTTTCATGCGGCGTATTTTGCGCCGGATCTCGCGTACGCGGTTGTCGCAGGGGATATTCGTAAGGATGACCTGAAATCGAAGTTGGAAACCGCGTTCCGCGACTGGAAACCCGCTTCAAAGAATGTCCGCGCCGTGGATGACGCAAAGCCGACAAAAGGAAGAACGGTCTATATCATTGACAAGCCCGGATCGGCGCAAACCGAAATCCGCGTGGGTTGCGTAGGCGTCAAACGCAGTAATCCGGATTACTACGCCATCACGGTCATGAATACGATTCTCGGCGGATCCTTCACGTCGCGGCTGAATAATAACCTGCGCGAACAAAAGGGTTATACGTACGGCGCATTTTCACGGTTCGGAATGTTTCTCAGCAAGGGCGCGTTCACGGTTTCTACGTCGGTGCAAACGGAAGTGACCGACAAGGCGCTGACCGAGATTATGAAAGAACTCAAGAATATCCGCGTGATTTCCGATGAAGATCTCAGTAAAGCGAAAAATTATGTCGCGCTCAGTTATCCGGCTGACTTTGAGGGCGTGCAGAATATGGTTTCTATGATTGATGAAAAAATATATTACGGACTGCTGGATTCCTATTTCAACGATTACACGAAAAACATTCTCGCTGTGACTATGGACGACGTTAAACGAGCCGTTCAGAATTACATTCAACCCGAAAACATGGCGATTGTACTCGTCGGCGACCGCGCAAAAATCGAGTCCGGCGTCAAAGCGCTGAAACTAGGTAAATTAGTCAACCTGAAGCGCGAGGACGTTCTGGGAAAAATACCGAAAATTTAACGGACAGTATAAACCTTGAAGGTCTGACGCTTGAGATATAAAAATGATAATTTCAAAGTTTAATGTCCCGTTTTAAATGTGCAGACCTTCAAGGTTTATATGAAATATTAAAAAATTAAAGAAAGCTTGATTATATGATTCAGTTCCGTATTCAAATCCTGTTGGCGTCAATTGTTATGATTTCCAGCAATTATTTCTGCGGATGTACGGGTGTACCAACATACGGAAGCGCCATGGCGATTGCCGACGTTCCGTATTTGGTAAAACCTTATCCGGAAGATAATGTTCAATCCCAAACCAATGTTTCCGCTCGAATCGGAGGGGCGTTTTTAAACACACGGTTATTTGCCGCTAATGACAAAATGCTTTACGGCGACGTCGGAATATACCAGAGCCGGCACTTTGCCCAATACCATATTGCTTACGGCGGTTTCGCCTATACCGGAAATTATTTTATTGCCGACAACGATCCCGATGATCTGTCGAAAGTAACCTGGACAAAAAAATCTTTTTATGGAATCCAACTTACGGCCGAAACAGGCATTACGAAATCTTTTGAATCGCCGTTTGGCGCGCAATTCGATTCGCGAATGATGTCCGTGCGATTCACGCTGTTGCATGAAAACGGGAACTATTACCGGTACCGGGTCCGGGCGGATAAGGACACTTTGATCCTGAACGTTCATCCGGATCACTTCGTCTTCCTGTACACCATATCCACTGAAATATCTGTTAAAACTGAAGTCGGCCGTTTGGGTTTATGCCTCGGCAACACCTTTTACAAAACAAATCCCAGGCGGCGGGAAGTTTTTTATATCCACATGCCATGGACTTATTTTATATGCCCTTATTTTACGCATCAACGCACAACTTTTTATTTACAAATCGGTTCATCGTGCTTAGAGGGAGGATTGAGTTATGCGATTAAGTAATTTATTCCATTTCGGACATTATAGCGGAAGCTGCAATCTTTCAGCTTTATAAAATGCAATGTATGACGCTCGTTTCTTTTTTTCAGTCTATCGACCGGTATTTCTCCGTTCCGGACGCCGTCAAACCCACATACGAGAGGGATTTGCGGTATGGCATTTCCAAAGGATTTGTCCTTGCAGGTTCGGCAAGCGTCGCCGGAATTATTTTAAAAAAAACGTTTCAGTCCTCCGATTTTGAAGTGGCATTGGTTCACAGTTCGGTAAGCGTCGGATTTTTGCTGAGCATTTTTCTCGCCTCCAAAGCCGGGCAATCGCGGACGATGGATTACGCCTATTATCCCGATGCTGGCGCGCGCTGGCTGTTCATTCTTACCGGCCTTGTCAGTTGGCTTTTTCCGGTTTCATGGGTGTTTACGGTGATTTTGTGTTTTGCTTACGCGCTGAATTCGCTGAATACACCTGTGATCACAAGTATTTACCGGACGAATTACCCCAACGAGTCGCGCGGGAGAATCATGGGTATCGTGCGAACGTTTTATAATATTGCGTTCGTAGCCGCATCCTATGTATTCGGGCTTCTGTTAGAACTGGACGGTGATAATTATATTTATGTGTATCCGATCATAGGTTTGGTCGGTATCTGGGGAGTGAATCATTTCCGTAAAATTCAGGTTGCCTCCTTCAACGTAAATAATGGCGCGCAGGAACATCCAATCCGACAATCCGTTCGCGTTCTAAAAACCGACAAGCCGTTCGCGCAATTCATGCTGTACTGGGCGGTGTTCGGATTCGCCGTGCTGATGATTGATCCGGTAAAAACGATTTACGTTACCGACCTGAAATACGGCATCAACGCGACCTATGAGGAAGCCGTACTCGCTGTTGCGGTTATTCCGCAGGCGGTGATGCTTTTAACGTTTCCGTTCTGGGGAAAACAGATCGACCGGTTCGGCGTGATAAAAATCCGGTTTATTCTGAATATTCTGCCGACCATCAGCGTGCTGTTGTTCTACTTCGCTGCCGATCTGAAGCTGATTTACATCGCCAGCGTTTTGCAGGGGATTTCGATGAGCGGAGCGACCCTAAGTTGGCAGGTGTGCGTGATGGAATTCGCGCCGAAACATCAGGTCGGGTTTTATATGGGCAT
This sequence comes from Bacteroidota bacterium, assembly GCA_037441945.1. Taxonomy (GTDB): domain Bacteria; phylum CLD3; class CLD3; order SB21; family JBBIRG01; genus JBBIRG01. Next base: position 5,421 of record JBBIRG010000029.1, read on the forward strand.
TCACACGATGCTGACCGGCATGCGCGGTATTGTCGCGCCGTTCGCAGGAGCGTACCTGATTTCAGCAGCGGGTATCGGTAATACATTTTTAATCGGGTTCGGATTTATGGTGATCAGCACGCTGTTGATGATGAATTTTTCTCAGCATCACAGCCGCCGTCCTGATGATTTAGAGTTTGTCCGGTATGGAGAAGAAAAAAGTGAAAGATGAAATTTCTGTTCTGGCGGCAATAAAATTTTTACTTTTCGTTTCCCGGGAGAAAAGCCCGGGGTTCGCTTATATAGATCGTTTGCAACATATTAATAAGTACGTGATAGGGTGAACATGCTTATTTTATCGCAGAGTCGCTCAGTACGTAAAAAGGCATATATTCCTAGGCTTCGCGTCTTTGCGCCTTTGCACCTTTGCGAGAAATATTAAAGAAGTAAACTATTTAGTGCTCTCCTTAATAACTTCAACCGAATGCCGGATATCACATAAAAACCATTGACCAAAAAATACCGTCTGTTCAAAAACTCCTTGCGAATAGTCCGCCGGATTGATATATTCATGCCCGAACAAATTTTTCATTAACCGACTGTGATATGGAACTGAAAAGCCGTCATTTGCTGGGACTCGAAGGCGTAAGCCGCGAGGAGATCGGCGCCATACTGGAAACAGCCGCATCCTTCAAGGAAGTGCTGAACCGTCCGGTGAAAAAAGTACCGTCCCTGCAGGGATACACGATATGCAACCTGTTTTTTGAGGCGTCCACTCGGACGCGCATTTCATTTGAATTGGCGGAGAAGCGCCTGTCCGCCGACGCGATCAACTTCACGACCAGCGGCAGCAGCACGTCGAAAGGCGAAACTCTGCTCGACACGGCTAAAAACATCGAGGCGATGAAAGTGGACATGATTGTGATCCGCCACGCCTCGGCCGGCTCGGCGCGGTTCCTGTCGGAACAGTGCGCCGGCAACGTGATCAACGCCGGCGACGGCGCGCACGAACATCCCACCCAGGGACTGCTCGATATGATGACGCTGAAAGAAAAATTTAATGATTTTCAGGGACTGCGCGTGGTCATTGTGGGGGACATTGCCCACAGCCGCGTCGCCATGTCGAACATTCACGGCTTGAAGACCATGGGCGCCGATGTTGCCGTCTGCGGTCCGTCGACGTTCCTCCCGCGGGATATCGAAAAATTCGGCGTCAGAGTATATTACGACCTGTCCGACGCGATCCGCAACGCTGATGTCCTGAACATTCTCCGCATCCAGCTGGAACGACAGAGCCTCGGCCTTTTTCCGTCCAATCGCGAATATCACGAGGAATTCGGCGTAACGCGCGACAAACTCAGAATGGCGACTAAACCGGTCACCATCCTGCATCCCGGTCCGATCAACCGCGGCGTCGAAATCACTTCCGACGTGGCCGACAGCGAGCACTCTCTCATCCTCGATCAGGTGCTCAACGGAGTCGCTGTGCGGATGTCCGTCCTGTACCTTCTGAGCCGCAAAAACTGAGCCAATCCGTTTTTAGTTTCTTTTCTTATTATTTTTCAATAGTATCCCTCTATAATTATTTTTATTTCATTTTTCATTAAAAAGAACGCATTATGATCCAATCCATTCTCGTGACCGGCGGCGCCGGGTTTATCGGCAGCAATTTCGTTCGCTATATGATCAACAAGTATCCGGACATCCGCATCATCGTTCTCGACGCGCTGACCTACGCAGGCAACCGGACGAATCTTGCCGATCTGGAAAAAAACCCGCGCTTTTTCTTCTTTCACGGTAACATCTGCGACCGCGACATCGTCGAGAATCTGACGTCCAACGTCGATGCGATCATCAATTTCGCCGCGGAGACACACGTTGACCGCTCAATTCACGAACAGCATGATTTTGTCAAAACCGACGTCATGGGAACGCTGGTGCTCCTGGAAGCCGCGCGGAAATACAAGATCGAGCGCTACATACAGATTTCCACCGATGAAGTATACGGTTCCATCGAGGACGGGGCGTTTACCGAAGATCACCCGCTGGCGCCAAACAGCCCATATTCCGCTAGCAAGACCGGCGGCGACATGCTCGTGCGGGCGTACTATAAAACCTATAACGTTCCTGCGATCATCACCCGCGCCTCGAATAATTACGGATCTTACCAGTATCCCGAAAAACTGATCCCGTTCTTCGTAACGAACGCGTTGGACAACACGCCATTGCCCCTGTACGGCGACGGACTGAACGTCCGCGACTGGCTGTATGTGACCGATCACTGTGAGGCCCTCGATTTCGTCCTCCGCAACGGCACAGTCGGGAACGTATATAACATAGGCGGCGGCAACGAGCGCACCAACATCGAGATCACCCAGTTCATCCTCAGCCGACTCGGCAAATCCTCTACCCTGATACGCAAAGTCGCCGACCGGCCTGGCCACGACCGCCGTTATGCCGTAGACACCTCGAAAATCAAGGCGCTCGGATGGCAGCCGAAATACAAATTCGAGGAAGCCCTAGCCGAAACCATCGACTGGTATGTCGCGAATGAACCGTGGTGGCGCAAGATCAAGGAAAAACAGAAGGAATACAAAGAATTCCTGAAAAAGAACTACGATGACCGGAAATAAATAACGCAAAGGATTCGACGATGAGCGACACAAAACAGAAAAACCTTGAAGATCTGATCAAAAGCGTGGAAATTTTCGAAGGACTGGAAACCCGCGACATCAATAAAGTACTGAAAGTAGCCACGGGCAAAGCCTACAAAGCCAATCAGGAAGTCTTCCGGGAAGGCGACAAAGGGGATTGTTTTTACCTGATCATCGAAGGCAAGGTGCGCATTACCAAGCAGCTGGCCGACGGCCGCATTGAAGAAGTTGCCCTGCTGAAAACCGGCGATTATTTCGGCGAAATGTCCCTGCTCGACGGCGAGCCCCGGTCTGCTGGCGTCGTCGCTACGGAAGACAGCAAACTTTTAGAAATCCGGAACAGCCAGTTCATCAAATTGATCATGGAAGACGACAATTTCGCCCGCAAGGTTCTCTGGGCGTTCTGCACGACATTCGCCCGGCGACTGCGCGCCACCAACAGCCTTCTCGCAGAACGGGCAAAAAAATCATAAAACGGCCGGTTGTAAATCAGCGACCGAACTTTTTTCCCGCTCTTCATCATACTAAAATAACAAACTGAAAAAGAATTTTTTTCGATTCAATACATACCTTAAGGAAAATGACCATGGCATTCAAGACGATCATCGAGCCTTTCAAGATCAAAATGGTTGAACCGATCAGCATGACCACTGAAGAAGAGCGAGTGCGGTACATGAAAGAGGCGCGTTACAATCCGTTCCTACTCCGGGCGGAACACATTCTGATCGATTTTCTGACGGACAGCGGCACTTCGGCGATGAGCGCGGACCAGTGGGCGGGTATGATGAGGGGTGACGAGTCTTACGCCGGCGCGCGCAGCTGGGAAAGAATGGAAGCGGTTATCAAAGACCTCACGGGTTATCCGCATATCCTGCCGACGCATCAGGGACGCGCCGCCGAACGAATCATTTACGGACATCTGGGCGGAAGAGGAAAAATATTCATCAGCAACACGCACTTTGACACCACCCGCGCAAACATCGAATTTTCCGGCGCAACCGCGATCGACTGCCCGATCCCCGAAGCCGCCAGCCCGCCCGAAATCCATCCATTTAAGGGGAATATGGATATTGAAAAAATGAAAGCGGTCATTAAACAATACGGCTCAAAAAACATCGGCGCCGTAATCCTGACCGTCACAAACAACAGCGGCGGCGGGGAGCCCGTCAGCATGCAGAACGCGCGCGACGTCCGCGACATCTGCCGCGAAAATAATATTCTCTTTCTTCTCGATTGCTGCCGGATCGCGGAAAATGCGTACTTCATCAAAGAACGAGAAGCTGGATACGATAATAAAACCTACAAGCAGATCGCGCAGGAAATGTTTTCCCTCGCCGATGGCGGGGTGATGAGCGCCAAAAAGGACGCGCTTGTCAATATGGGCGGATTCTTGGCGCTTAAGGATAAAACTCTCGCCGAAGCCTGCGTGAATCTGCTGATCATCACCGAAGGCTATGTCACTTACGGCGGGCTATCCGGCCGGGACATGGAAGCCATTGCCGTCGGGCTGGATGAAGTGTTTGATCCCGGTTACTTGAAATACCGCATCCGAAGCACCGCCTATCTCGGCGAACACCTGCATGAAATGGGCATTCCGATCGTCCTGCCCGTCGGAGGGCACGCGGTTTATGTCGACGCCAAAGCCCTCTACCCGGAAATTCCCGTTGACCAGTATCCCGGTCAAGCGCTCGTGTGCGACCTCTATGTCAAAGGCGGCATCCGCGCGGTGGAAATCGGTTCGGTCATGTTCGGCAAATACGATGATAAAGGGAAACTCATTCCCGCGCCGAACGAATTAGTCCGTCTCGCCATCCCGCGGAGAGTCTACACGCAGAGCCATGTGGATTACGTCATCGAGGTCTTCGAGCATCTCAAATCCGAAGGTACGAAAAGAACCAAGGGAATGAAAATAACGCACGAACCGAAATTCCTGCGTCATTTCACCTCGCATTTTGAGCCGGTGGCATAAATTATTAAATTTACAAGAGTATTCATATGCAAGAAAAGAATAATAATTGATATTGATAACTATGGTAAAATGACCGCTGAAACATTTGGCGTCGAAGGCGCCTCAAGTATTGAAGAAATTGAAAAAATTTTCGAGGATATTTCTAATTTGCATAACAAAAAAAACGGAGAAATTTCTTTCGTTGTTGTTTGTAAATTATTCTCACACGGAGACACGGAAAACGCAGAGTTTTGGGGTTCATGGGTTCGTTGTGTTCCCGGAGGCTCTGTGTAAAAAAAATTATTCATACGCCGGGTTCAGCGACCCGTAAGAACCGCAATGCGGGCAGATGTCGGCGCGTTCTTTGAATTCCGTTTCACAGGACGCGCATTTGAAAGCAGTTGGTTTTTTTCAACAGTTACCGACGTATCAATCGGTTTTTCGTTTTTAATCAGCCGTACCCGGAATGGTTCTTTGCCGAGAAACAACAGTTCCCCGTCCGCTAAAACCTGACTGGGATGAGCCTTGCAGTCGATCTTGATAACGCCGATGAATGTTCCATTGGTCGAGCCGAGGTCGGTGATCACGTAACTGCCGTTCTCAAAGTCGATCTGTGCATGCCTACGGCTGACCTGCTGGACGACTGACAGTATTTCCTTGCCCGCGGATTCACGCCCGATAACGGTTTGCACGGCATGATTGATTTTGATCACCGCTCCGGTTTTCTTGCAGATCAATTCAAAGCCTTCATATTCCGTATCCGGCATGGATTTGGCACTCAGTGCGTGTACCTGATCCGTTTCAGGGACAGGCGCCCGGTGATCGATAAACGAATTGCAGTGGACGCAGGTTTTGGGTTTCAGTTCCGAATCGTCGTACACAATGGATTCGGAACAATAATCGCAGGTGATTTTCAGATTCATACAAACTTAGTCTTAATTCCGGCATGCGCTAGATCTTCCTGAATGGAACGCCTGTCAGCTTTGCCGGGTATGCCGGATAGAAATATTTCGTTAGTATCGCTGATATGAACCGACCTCAAAGTTTTTTTCGAATGAACTTCCAGTTCTGTTATTTTCCGGGTGGTGAACCGGTAGAGTCTCTGATTGGCCGATCCTCGCAAAGATTCATAACGGTTTAATTCGGGAACATAACGCCCGTCGAGCAGATAATCAATACAGTTTGTAAATCTTAATTCCGACATAGAAATCTTTAAAATCATTGACCGGCAAGGAGTCTTTGGCGTATAATTCCTTAGAAGCTTGTCATTAGCGGTTATACAGACAATGACAATATGATTTGAAAATTGAAAAAGCCTCTTTGAATTCACCCAACAGGTGTTGTCATGAAAAAGAAAATCATCATTGAAAAATCAGATCGACCGATCACCTCCAAAAGCGGGTTGTATCTCTTAGATTTCCTGCTTGATCAGAGGGATTTTTACCGCAATGCAAACCGGATTTTTGGAGCGCCGGGTTCCAATCGGGGTTTTGCGGCGTCGGTTTATTTACGAACGATGATCCACATGATTGCCGACGGCGCGC
>JBBIRG010000030.1:0-8114 GCA_037441945.1 Bacteroidota bacterium
AGAGCTTATGGTTTGCGAGATCCGGAATACCTGCAATTGAAAGTTCTGACTTGTAAGCTCCCTGAAATTTACCTAAATTAACCCACTCATTTGGGAGAAGTTCCAATTTTTTATTACCATCTTTCAAAATGAATTTTCTTTTCATAGTACTGTTCCGGATGGGATTTCTTTTCTGCCGGATATCCGACGGCAATAATCGCCAGCGGCATGACATCATCGGGCAGCAGAAATAATTTCCTGGTCGGCTGTATCCTTTCTTCCCGAGGATGAACGCCCAGCCATACAGCGCCCAGCCAAGTCGCGTGAACGGCCAGCAAAAGATTCTGCGCCGCCGCGGAGCAATCCTGAATCCAGTAATCTTTATGTTTTTCCAGCCGCTTGTCCCCGCAAACCACGATGGCCAGGGGCGCTTCACGAAGCATTTGCGCATAGGGGTGATAACCGGCTATCGCCAGCAATTTTTCTTTTTCCCTGATTACGATAAAATGCCATGGCTGCTGGTTACCCGCCGAAGGCGCCATCATGGCCGATTCCAGAAAAACCCTGATCATATCGTCCGGCACCGGTTCTGATGTAAACCGGCGAATGCTCCGCCTTGTCAGGATCGCTTCCAGTGCATCCATCGTTCGACCTTCACAATTTATATTTCTTTTTCATAAATAGCATACGTCCTGCTCAGTTTGCCGCCCATGAAATCGGCCATGCGGATCACAAGATCATTATCCTCGAGGACCCAGCCGATGTCGCAGGCGGTATATCCGTGCGTCTGCGTATAACGCTTAGCCTCGGAAACAAGAATCGCGTCGAGCCCGATTTTCCGGAATTTCGGGCGTATGCCGAAATATCCCTGTCGGAAACTCCGGACCCTTTTTTTGAGGAGAAGCATTTTCAGCGCGCGTAGAATTTCCAGCCGTTTAAGACCGGGCAATGGACGCAGCGCTTCCAGAATATTGGGCACGCATCCGAAGAACGCCGCCGGCTCGCCGTCTACATAGGCAAATATGAACATTTTCGGATCCCATATCAATTTGATCGAATGAAGGTTTTCATAGAATTCCTCTTCCGTCATCGGAACGAATCCCCAGTTTTCATGCCAGGCTTCGTTGTAAATACGAAGCATCATTTCGCGGAGAACTTTATAGCGGCGGTTCGTAAACGTTTCCAGCGTGATCTTGTATCTTTTTTTCGTAAGTTCCGTCACGCGCTGTAAACGCTCCTCAACCGGTGTCTGTACGGGCACATCCATGCCGACAACTTTCTTGACGACCGACATGCCGTATTGTTCAAACAACGACGCATAATAGGGATAGTTGTAATGGTAATAGATATACGGTTTCGTATCAAAACCCGAAACAAGCACACCGGGCGTGGCGTCGTTGACCGGGAGATTCTGCGGGCCGCGGATATGCGTCATTCCTTTGCTCTTCAGCCATTCCGAGGCTGCGCCGATCAGCGCCTTTGCGGTCTCCGGATCGTGGGTACATTCAAAAAACGCGAAAAATCCTGCCCGGTCGTTCGCATGCTGGTTGTGCCGGTAATTCACGTAAGCCATGATACGGCCGACGACGGTATCGCCGCGCATCGCTAGAAAAAAAACCGCTTCAGCATGCCGGAAAAACACGTGGCGTCCGTCAAGCCAGCCGATGATGCCGAGCGTCCGAAACCCGAGATATTCATAATCCAGGAGAGGAATATACTGCGGCTCGTCACGGTAATGATCCCAGTGAAACCGGATGAATTGTCTGAGATATTGCCAGTCCTTGCGAGTTTGATTGGAAAACTTAATAACCCGGATAGAAGCGTTTTTATTCATCGGAGCCTTCCCATTTTTCCTGAAGAATACAGTAATTCCATAAGAAAATCTATCTGAATTTTTTAAATTTTTGAAACCTAGGAAGTTCCTTGTTTATGAAAAGCCGATTTGTTAATTTGGGTTGAGAATGCAAACGGATCAATTCGGAAAATGGAACGGTATTTTTTTTGTTGTTTCTTTTACAGGAACCCGCAAGCCGCCGGTAATTGCCGATGAACCCGAAAGTATGAAATTTTTTCCGGTACGCAATGATGGCTTTTTCCATGTTTTCAGCGGCGCCGCATCAAAGGTCAGCCGGATTACCTTTATGAATAAATAATTATAGGAGGGTGCGATGAAACAATCATTTATACTGACGATTTTAATTTTGGCCCATGGACTTGTTGCCCAGGATCAGAACCTTGTCATCAAAAAAGCCGATGTGTTTAAAAACGGCGCCGCGTTCATCACAGCAGAAGGCGCGCTGAAGTTTTTCAATTCCGAAGCCGTATTAACAGCCGTTCCGCAGGCCGTGTTCGGTACACTGTGGATGACTTCCCTGGAAAAGCAAACTAGGGTTTCGGAAATCAAATCGATATCGCGAAAAAACACGGCGACCCGAAAAATCAGCAGCATCACCGAACTGCTGAAATCCAATATCGGCCGAAAGATCATTTTCAACCGTTCGGACGACAGAAAGAACGCGATCCAGGGAACTTTACAGTCGGTTTCCGGAACTGATGACCGTTACATCATTACGATTCGAAACAGCCAGCATACCGTTGCTGTTACTTCATACTGGTACGGCGGTTATTTTGAGTTTCCCGAAGGCCTTAATGACGATTATGCCGATACGGCGGAAACCCGTGTTTTATCAATCCGTACTAATTCCAAACAAGCGAATCAGAACGTGCGAATGCATTATTTCGCCAACCAACTCGCATGGGCGCCGAGTTATATCGTTGATCTCACCGATGATAAAAACGCGCAGATCACGCTCTCGGCAACGCTGATCAACGACGCCGCCGACCTGGAAAACGTTGACCTGAATTTTGTCGTTGGATTCCCGAATTTCATTTACAAGAACGTGGAATCGCCGTTATCCGGCACTTCGGCGCTTGCCGGATTTATGCGCCAGCTCTACGGCTCCGAACGGCAGCCGTCTTACCAGTACCAGAGCGCACTGACGAACCAGATGATGACGGATTACAACGAAGACGCATCCTCCGAATTCACGGCCACAGAAATGTCATCGCTGGAAGGCGCTGCCGAAGAGGATTTGTTTTTTTATGCCTTGCCCGGCGTCACGCTGAAAAAAACGGAGCGCGGTATTTATCCCGTTTTTTCCGCGACCGTACCCTACGCGCATATCTATGAAGTCCATCTCACGAATCACTTGTCGCGCACCAAATATAATAAAGACGATAACCCGAAAGTCTGGCATTCCCTCAAACTGGAGAACACAACGAAACATCCGTGGACAACCGGAAGCGGCATGACCACGCAGAACGGTCGCGCGCTTGGAATGGACATCCTGAAATACACGCCGAAGGGCTCGAACGGCAAACTTAAAATCACCGTCTCTCCCGACATTCATATCGCCGACGATGAAAAAGAAATCGAGCGCAAGCAGGACAATCGGAAAAAATACGGTTATTATTACGATCTTGTAAAATTAGAAGGCGAAATCCGTATACGTAATTATAAGGAAAAGCCCCTCACGCTTGTGGTTACCAAATCCATCACCGGAAAAATTCTCAGCGCCGGAACCGGATCAAAAATCAAACCGCTTCCTTCGGCAAACGAAGCCGTCAATTCGGACAATGTCGTTGAATGGGAAATACAGCTGAAAGCCGGCGAATCACGGGACATCCAATATCAGTATGAAGTGCTAATGAGACATTGAAACGTCATGCCCAAAAATATCCCGTCTCCGTCGGCGCTGTAATTTTTAACCGGCGGCATGAACTTCTTTTATTTTCCGATCCAAAAGCGGGCCTGTGGAAATGCGTCAGCGGATGGGTAGAAAATGAAACGCTCATTGAAGCGGTTCAACGTGAAATCCGGGAAGAAGCCGGAAAAATAATGTTCCGCGTGAATGGTGTTATTGATGCGCATACCTTTAATTACCTCGGCGAAAGCATTGTCAGCGTCTGGTATCTGGTGCATTATCTCGGCGGAACGGTCGTGCCTTCCGACGACCTTGCGCGATATGACTATGCCTGGTATGATGAGGCCGGGCTCAAAACCATTTCCGTTTCGGTACCGGCCCAGGCTGAAATACTTCAGCGCGCATTCCGGTTGATGAGAAATCGGATATCGGATGAAAACGGTTCCCGAAATGACCCATAAGAGCGTACCCAAAAGAAAAAATTCCATGATACCGTCGAACCCTGCGAATGAGTAATCCAATGTGCCGCGGAGGTTATTCGTTTTTTTATTTTTTCATCGCGCTTCATTTTTTTCTTCCGGACATCTCTTTCCTTGCCGCACAGGACACCATCGTTCACCCGAAAGTAGGCATCGCCCTGAGCGGCGGCGGAGCCAAGGGATTCGCGCATATCGGCGTTCTGAAAGTTCTGGAAGAAATCGATTTCCCCATCGATTATATTTCGGGCACGAGCATGGGGAGCATTGTAGGCGGTTTGTTCGCGATCGGCTTTGACGCGGATGAAATGCGGAAAATTGTACTAGAGGCGGACTGGGAAGACCTCTTTGACGACCGAATCGAAAGAAGGCACATGCCCCTTGAGGAAAAAATCCGAGACGGACGTTACCTGATAAGCGTAGATATCGTCGACTGGAAACCGAAACTGCCGTCGGGCATGATCGCTGGCCAAAAAATTTCCTCCTTTCTTTCACGGCTAACCTGGCCGGCTCATCACATCCGGAATTTCAGGGATTTCCCCATACCGTTTATCTGCGTTGCCACCGACATACAAACGGGAGAAGCCGTTGCGCTTGACAGCGGCAACCTAGCGGAGTCCATACGCGCGAGCATGGCCATTCCGACCATCTTCACGCCGGTGCGAATCAACGGTCGTTTGCTGGTGGACGGTCTGATCGCGAGAAACCTTCCCGCCGAAGAGGTTAAGCAATTCGGCTCGGATATCATTGTGGGCGTCGACGTCAGCTCCGGCCTGAAATCCGCGGACGAACTGAATTCCATGGTCGCCATTCTCGACCAGTCGCTGAGTTTCCAGATGGTGAGTTCAACCGCACGGCAAAGACAAATGTGCGACCTGCTGATCGAACCTACGTTCGGTAATCTGACGGTCTCTGATTTTCTGCGGGCGGAAGAGATCATCCGTCTGGGCGAGGAAGCCGCACGCCGTCAGTTGCCGCGCCTGATTGCCATCCGCGACTCGATCCAGAAACCGCAATCCTTACCGCTCCGGACGGCGCGACACAGCCATACCGATTCTGTTTTGATTACAAAAATTAAAATGACAGGAAACCTGGAAACTTCCAAACGGCTGATCCGGACGCATCTGGGTTTAAAAACGCCTGTGTGGTCTACCCGTGATGAACTTGATCAGGCGGTCCTTCGCGTCTTCGGCACCGGAGTTTTTGAGCGCGTAACCTATGAACTTGAACCCGCTGAAGCCGGCATGCTGCTGCGCCTCCAAATCACGGAAAGACCGGAACATCAGTTCAGGTTCAGTTTCCGGTATGACACTTATTCTAAAGCCACGGTCCTCCTGAACACCACATTCCGGAACTTCCTGCGGCGCGGATCGGTTTGGCGGACGGATGTCAGGCTCAGTACGGAGTTCGCCGTTAATTCCAGTTTTACATTTTTGACAGAAATCCCCCCCCGTCTGGGATTGAATGCAACATTCGATTACGAAAATTTTCGGATGAGCCTGTATCATGAAGGCAAGCCGGTTACGACGCTCCGAGCGCAGATTGTCCGTGGCGAAATGATGCTCGGTTCCATTTTTTCAAGGGAAATGATCTTCGGCGCCGGCATCAGCAAAACATGGTATTACGCGGACCGCATTGTGGGCGAACTGCTGCCCTTCCCTGAAAAAAATGATTTTCATACCCTCTTCGGCATGTTTTTCATCGATACGCATAACAAAACTTATTTCCCAACACGCGGTTTCCAATGGTTCAACCGGTTTGACTGGTCTGGAAAGGCGGTTGGAAGCGGGAATGCATTTCGCCGGATGGAAAGCGACCTGACATGGATCATCCCCCTGCACCGCAAATGGTCATTTATTCAGACAGCCCGCTTTTCAGGTATCAGCGGAGATATCCCTTCTCCTGCGTTGATTCCGCACCTCGGCGGGCATGATCAATTCGCGGGCTTATATCCTTTCGAAAAAACCGGTCGTTATATGAAAATGATCCGCTCGGGTTTGCAGTGGGAATGGCTTCCCCGGCGAACGATCGCCGTCAAATGGAATATGCGACTGACGGAAAATCATTTATCCCCGTTTTACCGTTTTCATAAACCCGTTCACGGCGCCGCATTGACGCTGGGCGCTGAAACGTTCATCGGCCCGGTTGAAATCAGCGGGATGACCAGCCGGATCCATCCGTTCCTGACATACCTGAACATCGGATATAAATTCTGAAATACGCTTCGCCGCCAGCCGGAACCACCAACTAACTTTCACGGGTATTATTTGATGAAAAACATTATCGACATTCAGCTAAAAACATGCCGACTGAGGCCCTGGCGGACAGAAGATGCGCCTTCTCTTACAAAGCATGCGAATAATCCAAAAATCGCGATAAACCTCCGCGACGGTTTCCCTCATCCTTACACACTGGATGACGCCGTCCAATGGATCGAATCCATGCTGAAACAAAAACAGACCATTGTTAGCGCGATCGAGATCAACGGAGAAGCCGTCGGCGGCATTGGCGTCATACCCCTGGCGGATGTGTACCGGATGACCGCGGAAATCGGTTACTGGCTGAGTGAAACATACTGGAATAAAGGCGTTATATCGGAAATCATTCCCGCTTTGTCGGATTATATTTTTTCTCAAACCGACTGCATCCGAATCCAGGCAAGAATATTCCAAAACAATAAAGCATCAATGCGCGTGCTGGAAAAATCAGGATTCCATCCTGAAGCCGTTCACAGAAAAGCCGTATTGAAACAAGGACAAATCATGGATGAATACATATGGGTCAGATTTAAACAGTAGGAAAGTTGAAAGTATATAAAGCCGGAAAATATAAAATTGCTTGACGATCCGAAGCCCAAAAAGAATTAGTGTAAAATACTGCAATTTTGAAAATACGAATCAATAGAAATTATCAATCCATCCGCTATCCGACTATTGTTTAACTGGTTTGCCTAATTTTTTCTCGATCGATTCAATTTTTTGCGTCAGCCTCCCGGACTTACCTTTGCGGTAATCCATTTTCAGATTCATGTATATCCTTCCGCAGTCCGGTTCCAACTGTTCATAGGATTTGCGGATCACATTCATCGCCTCGTCTATTGTTTCGGTTTCAAACACCGTTCCCATCGGCGTCAGTTTATAGGATACGCCGCTTTCGTCAATTACCCTTATAATCCGGCTGACATAGGAACTGACGCTTTCGCTTTTGTCGGTCGGAAACATGCTGAATTCAATTAACACGGACATTCTTAACCTCCCTGATCGGTATCGTTTTGCCTATATCGTTGAATGAACGCCTGCTTTCGCTTCACTGCCGTTATCGGCGTAAAAGCTTACCCCATGCCGGTGAACTGTATGTCATAATCACTTTAAATAATGCTTTGTCAGTTGTTTTTTAAGAAATTCGAAAGCAAACTCCGGCGTATCGGCAAACTGGAATAAATCAAGATCTTCCGGACTGATCATTTGGTGGCGGAGCATAGTGTCGAAATTCAGAACTTCTTTCCAGTATTCGGTACCGTAAATAATGATCGGCAGCGCTTTTTCAATTTTACGCGTCTGGATCAGCGTAATCATTTCAAAAAACTCATCGAGCGTGCCGTAACCGCCGGGAAAAATCACGAGGGCTTTGGCCAGATAGGCGAACCAGAATTTTCTCACAAAGAAATAATGGAAATCGAAACTCAATTCGGGTGTGATGAATGGATTCGGATCCTGTTCGTGCGGCAGGGTGATATTCAGGCCGAGAGAAGGCCCTCCTGCTTTTTTGGCACCAAGGTTCGCCGCTTCCATGATGCCCGGCCCTCCGCCGGAGCATATCAGAAACCGTTTGCCGTCGGGCAGCGACTTCGACCACTTTGTCAGCAGGTAAGCCAACTGAACGGCGTCCTCGTAATACTTGGATCCGTCGAGCCGTATTTTGGCGCGTTCCAGCTGCTGCAGAAGCCCCTGGGGAG
>JBBIRG010000030.1:8132-11378 GCA_037441945.1 Bacteroidota bacterium
GGATTTTCGTCTGCAGTTCTTTGTAATTTTTTCGGGCATCGGCAGGCGTCTGCGTCCGAGCGGAACCGAAGAACACGATGGTATCGCGGACAGCCATTTTGCGGAACCGGCGCAGCGGTTCAAGAAATTCGCACATCACGCGGATCAGCCGGGCATCGGGGCTGTTCAGGAATTCGAGGTTATTATAGGCCTGCAACGGACGGTTGCCCTCTCCCATATGGGGATGTTTTTTTCTGGTATTGCTTATACTTTTTTTCACGCCGGCTCCTTTTTTATTTTCCATTCATGATCCTGCTGATAATTGCCGCGCCCATTCCGGTGGTCGTGCCGTCCGATCCTGGTTTCAGGTCCGGAGTCAGGCACTTTCCTTCGCGGATGACATCCCGCACTGCTATTTCGATACGCCGAGCGGCATCGGTTTCGCCGAGATGGTTCAGCATCATTACCGAAGCCAGTATGATTCCCGCCGGGTTTGCGATATTTTTGTCTGTAATATCCGGCGCGCTTCCGTGAACGGCTTCAAAAACGGAGGCTACCTTTCCGATATTCGCGCTCGCCGCCAGTCCCAGTCCGCCGACAAGTCCCGCTGTCAGATCCGACAGGATATCGCCGAAAAGATTGGTCGTTACGATGACGTCGAATGCTCGCGGATCGGTTACGAGCATCATCGCGCATGCATCAATAATTTTATCCTCAAACCGGATGTCCGGATATTCCTTCGCGATTTCCTTACCGACAGCCAGGAACAAACCGGTGGTGCATTTCAGGATGTTCGCCTTGTGAACCAGCGTGACTTTTTTTCGCCGGTTTTTCCGGGCATACTCAAACGCATAACGGATAATCCGCTCTGAATGCGCGCGCGTAACGACAGACGTACTTTCCGCGGCGACGACGGTTCCCTCGGCTGTGATGAAATGCTCGATGCCGCTGTACAACTCTTCCGTGTTCTCGCGGATGATGATCAGGTCAACATTCCCGAACGGCGTCGTTATGCCGTCAAAAGTTACCGCAGGACGGACATTCGCGTACAACTGAAATTCCTGGCGCATGGAAACGTTTACGCTGCGGTATCCCCCGCCGACCGGTGTCGTCAGCGGCCCTTTAAGGCATACATGAAAACGGCGAATCGATTCCAGCGTTTCATACGGAATGGGCGTATCAAACTGCTCTACAGCCGCCATGCCGGCCAGGCGAACGTCCCATTCGATTTTTACGCCCGCCGCCTCAATCGCCTTTGTTGCAACGTCGATAACCGACGGTCCTATGCCGTCGCCGGGAATCAGAGTCAGATTGTACATAGGATGCTCCTGTTTAGTTTACCATGAGGAACTACAAAAGACTGCTGTGAAATATCACGTCAAATAAAATTCATTAATAACCGTTACTATTATATATTCCCTCTCTGAAATTACCGAAATTGATGAACCTTCTTAAATAATTAAAACCTGTTTTATTCGCCGACGTATTCACCGTTACTCCAGCGGCCGGATTTCTGCGTCCCGTTGGTGTAATACATGGTCCCGTAGCCGTTATATTTATTATCTCTCCAATCGCCGGTATAGCGTCTGCCGTCAGACGCGAACGTGTAGGTTCCGTATCCGCTCATTTTTCCGTTATCCCAGCTTCCCTCATAGCGGTCGCCGTTGCTGAACACGTAATTCCCGTAGCCGTGCATGTAACCGTTGCTGAATGAGCCCTCATAGCGGTCGCCGCTTTCCCATGTGAAAACACCATTGCCGTTGCTGCAGTCGCCGGAAACGCAACCGGAGGACGAACCGCCGCCGCGGGTTGTAACGCCAATATAACTACCCTTCTCCCATTGCCCTGATTTCGCTTCTCCGCTGGCTTTGTAAAGCGTGCCCTCGCCGTGCTGGCTGCCTTGCGCCCAGTACCCTTCATACCGTTCGCCGTTATTCCAGTTGAACACGCCGTAACCGTGCCGGGCGTCATTGAAATATTCTCCGGCATAACTTTTCCCGTCCGGATAAATATACGTCCCTCTCCCATTGCGTTTCCCGTCAGCCCAGTTTCCTTCATACCGGTCGCCATTCGACCATACATAAGTTCCCCACCCGTTGTTGCAGTCGCCCGAGATACATCCGGTGGACGATCCGCCCGATGCGGACTTTCCGTATACTTTTTCACATCCGGGACATTCCCCGTCGACCCAGTTACCGGATCGCGTCGCTCCGTCTGCGTAATAGTAAACGCCGTAACCGTTACGTTTACTTTTGCTGAATTGTCCGGCGTATTTTTCACCATCGTTCCAGTAATAAACTCCGTAACCCTCGCGTTCGTCGCTGACCCACTGGCCTTCATAACGGTCGCCGGTTGCGAAATAAAATACGCCGTAGCCGTGTTTTTTGTTGTACTCAAATGAACCCGTATAGCGCGCGCCGTTGCTGTAAAAATAAGTCCCCTCTCCGTGCCTGTACCCGGCCGACCAGTTTCCTTCATACCGGTCGCCCGCCCACTGCGTGTTCGATCCCCAAACCCAGACGCCGTAACCGTTGTTGCAATCCCCGCTGAGGCATGTACTTTCTGTTTGCGCTGACACCCGGACGGTTGGGGCTAATCCGGCAACAAGAAGAACAAATAACAACTTTTTCATATAACTTCCTTTGCTTTTTGTCGCATACAGTAATATACTAGAAACAGCGTCATGTTGTCAACCCGGTTTTTTTTTTCGGTTAATCCGGCTGAGCGCGTCGAGCGCGGCAATTTTGAACAGCTCGGAGTACGTCGGGAAATTAAAAATATTTTCAGTGAACATTTCGATTTTGCCGTTATGCTGCATGACCATCTGGACGATATGGATGATTTCCGTAGCGGCGGGGCCGATGATGTGAGCGCCCAGTATTTCGTGAGTTTCCGCA
This sequence comes from Bacteroidota bacterium, assembly GCA_037441945.1. Taxonomy (GTDB): domain Bacteria; phylum CLD3; class CLD3; order SB21; family JBBIRG01; genus JBBIRG01. The sequence continues at coordinate 11,009 of JBBIRG010000030.1, forward strand.
TGCGCAATAAGTTTCAGCATCCCGGACGTATCGCCTGAAATCTGTCCGCGGGGCGATTCCCTGTATTCAGCGCGACCGGTTTCATAATTGAAACCTTTCCCCTTTGCTTCCTCTTCGGTCAGGCCGATGTAGGATATTTCCGGAATCGTATAAATTCCGAACGGGAACCGATCCGGGAAATGCGATGATTTCTTTTTCAGTGCGTGCAGGACGGCAAGACGGCCTTGCGTGATGGAGGTCGCGGCCAGGCTGGGCCAGCCGATCACGTCGCCGACGGCGTAAATGTTCGGCGCCGATGTCTGAAACAGTTCGTTCACGGGAATGTAGGTGTATTCATTCGGTTCAATTCCCACGCGCCCGGGTTTGAGCC
>JBBIRG010000031.1:0-1440 GCA_037441945.1 Bacteroidota bacterium
TGGAGGCGCCGAAACGGCCGGCCATAATCAGGCCCGTGAGAACCGGTCCCAACTCAATGACGATCGCGCGGCTGGTCGTCGCGCCCAGAAACATCGAAGGCGAACCGAATTCCGATAATTGGTAACCCGCCTGGACCGACGATACCATACCGGTGAAAATCGCCGTTACTGTGACTAAAGGGATCGAATTATATCCGATGATTACCATTTGCTCAATCAGGAGTTTCCGGTCGCGGTACAGATAAGGCAGGTTCAAAACGAAATTATAAAATAAAATGAATGACTCTCCAAGCCCAGCAAAAAATTTAAGCGTTTTCGCTCCTAAAACGTCGAGCAACAGGAGTTCGGTGAACTTGTAAATGATTTTTTTTAATGTTTGAAACATCGTATGCGGGTTTTATTATTCGGGTCTTAATGTCGGGAAGAAAAGAACGTCGCGGATGGATTCCTGTCCGGTCATAATCATCACTAATCGGTCGATCCCGATTCCTTCGCCGGCAGTCGGCGGCATGCCGTATTCTATCGCGCGCAGAAAATCTTCATCAAGAATCTGCGCCTCGTCATCGCCCCGCGCGCGCAGGCCCATCTGAGCCTCAAAACGTTCGCGTTGATCGATAGGATCGTTCAATTCACTGAATGCGTTGGCTAATTCGCTCCCGAGAATGAACAACTCAAAACGTTCGACAACGCCCGGTTTCGTGCGGTGTTTTTTAGCCAACGGGGAAATTTCAACCGGATGCTCGGTAATAAACGTCGGCTGGATAAGGTGTTCCTGCACTTTCGCGCTGAATATCTCGTCAATTAACTTGCCTCGGTTCATCGATTTGTCGGTGTGAATCTGCATATCCGCGCACACTCTGATTAACTGCTCTTCGGAAAGTCCGCTGACGTCAACCCGTGTATGTTTCTTTATTGCATCATAAATGCTGATCCGTTCAAACGGCGGCGTGAAATCGATTTCATGACCCATGCTATGGATTTTCGTTACGCCGTGCGCTTCCCGACAAACAAACACGAGCAATTCTTCAGTCAGATTCATAAGATCCTGATAATCGGAATACGCTTCGTAAAATTCCAGCATGGTAAATTCGGGATTATGGAAACGGTCCATTCCCTCATTCCGGAAAATTTTAGACATTTCGTAAACTTTGTCGAACCCGCCGACAATCAGCCGTTTCAGGTAAAGCTCCAGCGCGATTCGCATGTACAACTTCATATCAAGCGTGTTGTGATGTGTAATAAAAGGCCGTGCGGCGGCGCCCCCGTATAATGGCTGCAGAATCGGGGTTTCCACTTCAAGATAACCGCGCTGGTTCAGAAAATCCCGTATGGCCGAAATGATCCGGCTTCGCTTGATAAATACGTCCCGGCATTCGGGGTGCGCGATCATATCGGCGTAACGCTGCCGGTAACGGACCTCGACGTCATCCACGTCGCTGA
>JBBIRG010000031.1:1450-3466 GCA_037441945.1 Bacteroidota bacterium
CAGTCCCGTCCTCATTGATCTTTTCCTTACCCGCCGGTAAGTAACGAAGGCTTTTGCAGAGTACGCTGATTTCTTCCGCTTTCACGGTTATCTCGCCGCTGTGCGTCCGGAACAGAACGCCCCGCACGCCTACAATATCCCCCATATCCAGCAGCTTACTGAAAACTTCGTAACTCGCTTCGCCCAGCGCGTCTTTTCGGGCGTAAATCTGTATTTTACCTTTCGTGTCCTGGATATGGGCAAAAGCGGTTTTACCCTTGCTGCGCATAGACTTGATACGCCCGGCGACGCGCACGCGCTCAACGTCCGGATGATCCAGCATCGAATCGTCCTTCACGCCAAGTTCGTCAAAGCGCGAGAGAAGATCGGATGATAAAAATTCAACCGGATATTTATAGGGATAAGGCTCAAAGCCAAGCTGACGTATTTTATCTAATTTCTCGCGCCGTATGCGTAATAATTCTTCTTCCAAGTTTCACCTCTGAATTAATTCTGAAAAATATTTTTCCCATTCACTGCGCAGAATCACGCGGTAGGCCGGCTTGTATTGACTGGAATATTCTTTTGAATGATGAATAATCGGGTAATTGTTTTCAATGATTTTGCGGTGAAACGCATAAAGTTCATCCGCAGGAAAACAAAAATGTCCGTTCCGGTTTAATTGAATAAAAACGTTCCAGTCGGAGATCAGCTTGTCTTTTTCCGGCATATGACCGTAAGTCGTTCCCAGCATTGCCTGAAATAGCAGTTCCGCAGGATATCCGTTTTTTTTAAAAGGTCTCAGGTTAACGCGCAGCATGACTGAATCCGGCGATACGGACTCCAGAAGAGAATCGCTGATCATCCCGTCATTTTCATCAATTCGGTACATTTCATCGAGAAGAAACGCTTTCGCTTTTGCTGAATCGGCGATCATGTGTCCGATGCCGAGACGCCATTGCATCAGCAATTTGTAAACATCTTCAACCTGCAGATGCCCCCTCATTCGGATATGACGGGCAATCAGCGTCTGTACTTGCCGCTCATGTTCATTAAATTCATGCCGGCAGGATGCGAACGCGGTGGTCATCAGCAACATACCAATGAAATGATAAACGGATATTTGTTTATTATTTTTTTGAATTGTCATCATTTTCATTTTTCATTTCTTGTAAATCTCTTTTCAGGATCGCCGTTTCCTGGGCAAGAATTTTAATTTTTTCGGCTAGATCCGAGATGACCACGGAAAAATGAACTAACAACGCAAATCCGAAAAATAAGGCGACCAAGAACAACAATGCGGGAGCATAGGCGACGCCCATTATTCTTGCCGTTTCATCCAGCAGATCGCGCCAGGCTGAAAAAACGATCATGACGATGCATGCAGTAAACCAGATGAGGGAATATTTTTCTCGGAGGCGGTTGCTGCGTATCAATTCAAAAATCACGATCATCATAATGACGCTGACCGCTATCGCGATTATCTGAATTCTGAATATGTCAACAGTATGGGATTCAGGCATAATATCACTTTTTGACAAGGTCTATGAATATGGCTAACAGGACTTTCATCATGTAATATACCGATTTGGCGGCAGTAATGGATGACGCCCCGCCGGCGCGCTCTTTCATGATAACAGGAATCTCTTTAATCCTGAATTTCTTCTTACCGAGCAGCACGACGGCTTCGGGTTCCGGATAATCAACCGGGTAACGGTTCTTAAGAAACTCAAGCGCTTTGCGGTTGTAGGCGCGGAAACCCGATGTGTTATCCGTTATCTTTTGCCGGATTGCCAGCGAATTGACAAAATAAAATATTTTTATACCCACTCTGCGGATCAATGTTGACTGGAATCCGTTTTTGTGCGGCTTTAAAAATCTTGAACCGATCACGACATCCGCCTCGCCGTTGACGATCGGCTGAACGATATCGAAAATATAAGCCGGATCGTGCTGACCGTCTCCGTCGATCTGGATCGCGATATCGTAAAAGTTTTCGTATGCATAGCGGAATCCGGTCTGCACAGCGCCTCCGAT
>JBBIRG010000031.1:3476-10099 GCA_037441945.1 Bacteroidota bacterium
GGCAGATCCAGCACTTTGCCGCCGGATTGCCGGGCTTCATATTTCGTGTTGTCCATTGATCCGTCGTTCACGACAGCCACGTCGACGCGGTACAAATCCGGAAGCTTTGTGTTTCGTATGGAAGTCACAACCCTCCTGATGTTGAGTTCTTCATTGTAGGCCGGGACTATTACCAATATCTGTGTTTGGGGCATGTGTACGCGGTTTATTGATCAGGGAAAAAGTTTTAATGCCTAAAAAAACACCCGCCGTTATCAGAACGGTCAGAGCGGCTAATATTGCAAAACCATTTATATTAGTATAATAAGCATACATAAACCAAAAGTCAATAATATAGACAATCCTTTTCTGGTCATTCGCCGAAAGCGGCAGGCGGCGGCCAGTATCCTGAAGCGTAAAATTTTTCATGTCTCCATTCACGTGTTTTTTAACAGACTCGAAAAGCAATTCCCAGTGCCCGGTTGCCGGTGAGTAATTGGGAATATAATGGCTTTTATAAAGGAATTCCGGATCTGAAAATTCCCTCTGGTATGGATACTCGCCGATATGTCGAAGGTAGCTTCCGAAATACACCGCGCTTCCCCCGAGCTGGATCAAAAAACCGGTTATGCATAACGCGTAAAACAGAAATAGTTTTATCCGATTGACGCCGGTTATTACGGATTCTACGGTAAATCCGGTAAGCAGGATCAGAAAAGGAACCGCAGGCAGCAAATACCGAGGACCCCAGCTTCCGTCGCCCGCCCAGGCGAAGAACTTCGCGTGAATAACCGTTATAACCCCAAAAACAATGATCATAAAACATGTTTCTGCTTTGAATCGGGAATAAAAACGCCCGATAGAAAAAAAGACCAGCGCCGTAACTGGCGCATAAAGAAAAAGGCTTTTCCCGCTGCTGAAAAGCAAACCGTAGAGACCCGCAAATAAAGGATTTGTAAAAGACTGGTTCCTCTGGCTGTAGCCGGAAGAAAAAATATTTCCAAAGATTAAATAATTATACAAAAACACCAGCAACAGGGCGATAGCTCCCCATATTGAAATAATAAAAAAAGAGTTTTTTGCTTCTTTATTCCTGAAGAAATTTTGAATCACGCTCCATTTTACTTGATCGGCCTGCACAAACATCACATACAAAACACAAACAGGAAAAATGACCGCGAAAGTGACTTTCGTATGAATCAGCAAAACACACAAAATACCCGTAAAATGCAAGTAACGGCTTTTTCTTTCCGATTTATATTTTATAAGGTAATACAAAATCAGTATCAGTAGCAAACACAGAAGAGGCTCGCGCATAGACGACTTGGTATATACAAAATAATTTGTCGTAAAAAGTAAAATAAGCGCCATCAGGAAAGCGGTTTTTTGCCTGAGTCCGAATAAAAGAACAAGCCGCAGAAAAAACACACCGGTCAACGCCCCGATAAACACGTTAGTCAGGCTGAAAAAAAACTTCACGATAAGCAATGCATACTCATCCGGAAACTGAAAAACAGTAACAGCGATTTTTCCGATCAGGTAAAAAGGAACAGATACCAGCGTATAGCCGATTCCAGCGCCGAGATAATAACGACCGTCAGCGCCATAAGCGCCGTTATTTATAATAGTATCCGGAATCGCCAGACTGAATTGTTCGGCAAGACTTTGTGTTTCAAGGAAAAACGCTGTCTCGTCGCTTCCGGCAATGCGACCCCCTGTATTCAGAAACAGCGCGGAAAGAAAAAACAGAAACAGAATTACATAAAAAACCATTTGATCTGTTCTTTTCATTTGAATAGACTTTCAGTAACCCGGCTCATTTTGCAATACATTTGTTTATATGCCTTATGTTTCAGTTGCTGTTTCGCGCCGGTCTTTCACCTCGGCACCGGTATGGAATTCAGGATTTCCCCGATCACCTCATCCGGTTTGATCCCTTCCAGTTCGGTTTCCGGCTGAAGAATGATACGGTGGCGAAGGACCGGACGCGCGATGAATTTGACCTGTTCGGGATTCACGTAATCGTATCCGTTCATCGCCGCCCTGACTTTTGAGGCAAGCAGAAGGCTGATAGAAGCGCGCGGGCTGGCGCCGACCATAATCCCCGGAAAATCGCGAGTCTTGCGGACAATCTGGGAAATATACTGAATGATACTCTCATCAACCCTTACGTGCAGGATTTCCTCCCGGCACTTCCGGATCGCTTCGTAACCCGCTACAGCTTGGATTTTGGCCTTATCGAGCTGATGAGCGTCAAATCCATGATGATATTGCTGAAGTATCCGGTTCTCTTCTTCCGCCTGCGGATAATCAATCAGGATCTTGAACATAAAACGGTCAAGCTGCGCTTCGGGCAGCGCGTAGGTTCCTTCGTATTCAATCGGATTCTGAGTAGCAAAAACCATGAAAGGGGGTTCAAGCGGATATGTCACCCCGTCAATCGATACCTGGCGCTCTTCCATGACTTCCAGCAGGGCCGATTGCGTCTTCGCCGGCGCGCGGTTGATTTCGTCAATCAGTGCGAAATTCGTGAATACCGGTCCTTTTTTCAGTATGAATGACGAGGTCTTTGCGTCAAACACGTTCGTTCCGATAACATCCGACGGCATCAGGTCCGGCGTAAACTGGATGCGTTTGAAAGACCCTGCGATTGTTATCGCTGTGGTTTTGACTAAAAGGGTTTTCGCTGTGCCGGGCACGCCTTCGAGCAATACATGCCCGTTCGCTAAAAGCGCAATCAGCACATGATCGATTACATAATTCTGACCGACGATAACTTTTCGGATTTCCTCCCGGACGGCATCGGTAAAACGCTTTGTTTCCGTCTCAATCGTACCGTTTTCCGGGAACGGTTCGGAATTATTCGGCATATTTCAGGCCTCCTGGTTCGATATAATTTTTTTTCTGTTTTTTCTGTAACGGGACGTTGTATAGATATTATCCAAGTACCTGAAATACTGCACCAGTTCCTCGTCGGTTACCGGCGCTTCCCGTTTAGAAAGGTTTTCGTAATTCTTACGAACGGTCTTTTTTGTAATCTGGATTTCGTTCAGTCGCCTGAAAAATCGGATCAGAGAATCGGCGCTATAGCCGTGTTCTTCCGAAAGGTTGTGAATCCATTTTGATTCCAATGTTGTTTTGTAACGCGCCGAAAGATGCCTTCGGATGTGCTGATAGCCGATATGCAGCGCGAGCCGGTGCGCCCCCGACCGCGTATAGGCTTGGGTTACCGAGTCAATGTAGGCCTGTGAATTCCTCTCGGTCGGCCTCAAAACCGGTACCGGACGTGTTATGCGCCTCGAACGCGAATAAACCCAGAGGGCTAGTCCGATGATCGCGATGAGCAATCCTGCGCGGACCGGCGGTTCGTCAAGAATGGATATAACCGATTCAAAATCCCTGTAGCCCTGGTGATACTCGTCAAAAACAAATGTGCGCTTTTTTTTCGATTTTCCATCGGATGACCACAGCAGGATATTCATCACGATATCGGCATTTTGATGACGGTCAATATTCCGGTTAGTAATAAATTCCGGGGAATTAAAAAGAACCAATTCCCCTTTTCCGTGAGGAACGGCTATCACGGCCGATATCTTATCCGCCCCGTACAACGGTTGACACAAACGGTTTTGTTTATTGAAAACAACCGTGCCGTTTTTCATCGCGATCCCGCTGTCGTTACCGGAATAGAGGCTGTCGTAAAAAAAATTGGAGTACATCATTTGCTGGCGCACATAAACTGAATCGCGCATGCTTCGCGATGACAGAATGCCGAACCGGTGAACGACCGAATCTAGTTTTTCATTCATAAACAGGATGGCTGTCGCGCCTTTCCGGACAAGGGATTCAAGCGTATCGGTTTCGGCAGGACGGTAACGGTATTTTGGCGCCACGGATATGAAAACAAGCGAATCAGGATTTATTTTGCCCAGCGTTTCAACCCCTTTTTGACGGCGCTCGGTGCGGTAACAGCTTTCTTTCACTAACAGGTAAAGTGCCTTCAAGCCATCAGGCTCGGTGTTATAGGTAGAATAAGTTCCTTCAGTCAATACCCGTCCTGGATTACGGGCCATCAGTACCGCAAGAACCAGCGCCGCGGATACCACCGCTCCAATAATCACATTTCTTCGGATTGACGGCAGGGACATTTTTTTCTTGTTTTGTTAAGCGAAAAAATATTACTTATAGACCCCAATGTAAAAACTATTGCGTTACCTTTCAACATATTTATGACAACCCTTTACATGGTCATCAACCATACCGGTTGCCTGCAAATGCGCGTAGCAGATCGTTGTACCGACAAATTTGAAACCTCTTTTTTTCAGATCTTTCGACATCGCGTCCGATTCCTTCGAAGATGCCGGAATGGCGCCTTCGCGGAGTCCTTTCGGGTTCCTCAGCGTTTTATAGCCGGTAAATTGCCAGATGTATTTGCCAAACGCCCCAAATTCCTTCTGTACTTCAAGAAACCGTTTAGCGTTGTTGACAGCCGCTTCGATTTTTAAGCGGTTGCGGATTATCCCGGCGTCTTTCATAAGGCGCTCTATATCTTTCGTGTTAAACCGGGCGACCCTGACAGGATCAAAATGACTGAACGCTTTCCTAAAATTTTCACGTTTTCTCAGGATCGTCAGCCAGCTCAGTCCGGCCTGAAATCCTTCGAGAATCAGGAATTCAAAAATCTTACGGTCATCATGAACAGGGACGCCCCATTCTTCGTCATGATATTGGCAATACAGCGGATCTTCGCCGCACCACCAGCATCGGGATATTTTATTCGTTATCATATTAAATTAATTTTAACTTCGTTTTTCATTTGAAACGTAATATTCCTACCGCCGATCACTTATAGAACTAAAAAATTAAGAAAAAAAAGGGAAACGTTTGCGTTTCCCTTTTTCGTAAAACATCAAATATTTTACTTCGATACGCGTTCCAGCCATTTCAGCATGAATAGCATGGTAGCCATAGAAAGCAGGCAAACCACGACGAACAGAGACCAGGTCATCCACAAGGGCATTGATTCATAGAAAATCGCGCCGATGAAAAGCAGCTGGTTTCCAAGCGCCGTTGCGCTGAGCCATCCGCCCTGCATAATGCCTTGATACTGGGGCGGGGCAACTTTAGATACGAATGAAATGCCTAACGGGCTGATAAACAGTTCGGCGACCGTCAGGATGAAATACGTGCCGATCAGAAGGAAAGGCGTCACACGCTGAATATCAGATAATCCGCCCATCGCGTCAACTTCGCCCTTCAGCGGTAAGCCCATAGATCCCAACGCCATGACAACATAAGCGATTGCGGCGATAAACATACCGATCGCGATCTTTTTGGGTGTTGAAGGCTCCATGTCGCGGCTTCTTAGCCAGCCAAAGAAAGCAAGAACAATCGGCGTTAAAAATACGATAAAGAACGGATTAACCGCCTGAAACTGTTCCGCAGTAATTGTCAGCTCGCCGATCTTCAAGAGCGTGTAATCGCGCGCAAAGAATGTCAGGGTGAGTCCGTTCTGATGGAACGAGAACCAGAAGAAAATGACAATGCCGAAGACCGCGAAAAGCGCGTACATGCGTTGTTTGACTTCCTTGATGTCCATGGCGGTTGCCGATCCGGCGGCTGACTGGGCGGCGGCAAGTTTCTTGGCGTCGGGTAGTTTGCTTTTATTGACAACAAAAATCACCAGCGATATCAGCATAGCGAAAATCGCGACCCCAAAAGCGTAATTAAATCCGGTCGAAAAAACATCCAGATACTGGTGCGTAAACGCAGCTAGGTCGTTCACGACTTTTCCGCCGGTCTGAACAGCCAGTTCATTTAACCTCTGAAGTCCTTGGTCGCTCAGCGTTCCTTCAACGTACTCATGGCAGAGTTTCGGCAGGTCCGGGTTATAAGTAAAACCGTGCTTCCCTAACCACCAGTTACGCACACCGGCGGCGGCAAAGGGAGCAAAAAAAGCTCCGATGTTAATGAACATGTAAAAAACAGAAAATCCGCTGTCGCGAAGTTTGGAGTAATTTTCATTGTCATACATTTGTCCTACAAGCGCCTGAAGATTGCCTTTGAAAAGACCGTTGCCAAACGCGATGACAAACAACCCGATACAGGTTAATGTCAAGTACATAATCTTATCGGGCGACGGCGTCGGCGTGGGAATAGCAATCAGCAAATATCCCAGCGACATCACAATAAGACCGATCAGAATCGTTTGTTTATAATGCCGCGTTTTGTCGGCAATAAGTCCGCCGACAAAAGCGAGAATATAAATCGAAAAATAAAACGTCGCGTAAATAATTCCGGCGCTTTCACCGGCTAATCCGTACTTCGCCTGCAGGAAAAGAACCAAAATCGCCATCATCGTGTAGAATCCGAATCTCTCGCCCATATTGGCCAGCGCGGATGCCAGCAAACCATTGGGATGCCCTTTGAACATGTGTTTCTCCTTGTTTTGGTTGTTTAACTATTATCGTTATTTTGATTTATTCTTTCTTGTATAATACGGACGCAGACCCCAGTTGACGTCATCCCAAGTCAGTTTGACTCTTGAGCCGCTTTTCCATTGGATCGGACTGCCGAATTGGTCGCGCTTGGTAATTACCCCCGGATTGTTGGTGGCGATAATTCCGCTCGCGCTGTTAATGGCG
>JBBIRG010000031.1:10119-11359 GCA_037441945.1 Bacteroidota bacterium
GTTTTTCGGAATCCGTTCCCTATATACGATGTCATGATAAAATTCCATGAGCATTCTAATTTCAGCCCGGATAGTGGGCATTGTCGTTGTGTAGTAACCGCTGTTGATTTCATTAATGATCCGGTTATTTCTCTCGACAACGCTTTTTCTTCTCTCCTGCCTGCGTTCCTGCGACAATTGCGCCTGAACAAGCGAATCAATATTTTTATTGGGTTTTTCTATTACATCCCATGTAGTATGTCTTTCCGTCTGGGATGGTTTTTTGGTTGCAACTATTACAAAAAAGATAACCAGTATGAGTAGCCCGGCTAACGCCGTAAATCCAACCACCCGGCGCTCTTTCAGCGAAAGACCAGAACGGCTTCCCCAGTAACGGGATTCGTTAAAACCCCAGCTCGACGGTTCGGTCCACCAGGAACTGAATACTTTCTTTTTCTTAAACCATGTCCGGTAATTTTCCGGAAGGGAATAAATAAAATCCCGTTTGGCGTCCAAAAGCATTCGATCCCTGTTCTTTTTGGCGTCGTTTTTATCGGCCATATCCATACCGTGAGCCGAAACGGCTTCCTGATATTCCTGTTCGATCTCATTGACAAGATTTTTAAATGTCAGCACGGCGTTTTTGAATTGTCGGTTGTCGCAGCCGATATATTTTTCTATCCCCCAAAGATCGAGACTTTCCCGTTTAGCTTTCCACCATAAACGAATTCCCAAGAACAGGGGCGTTTTCGTTACCTGTATGGTATGTTCCCCGATTTTCGGTTTTTCTTCATTATGTAGCATAACCCCTCCTAAGAAGAGCTCTTAAAGTAAAAAAGGACTGTAAAAATCAAGAAACATAATATAACAAAAACAATCATTTTTGCAAGATAAAACAGATCTCATATTAATTAATTTCAAATTTAAAAACTCGCTCTTTATTTTTTGATTTATCAGCAACAATTCAAGAAAGTTCCCGAGCTAAAAACGTTAAAATCACTTCGTCACTCCTTGAAAAACCTATAAAATGAGATTTTGCCTCTAAACAGACTTCAGCTGTTCTTTGGAGTGATATACAGGATTAAGAGTAACATCACTAAATTTTAATTATGGGCATCTCTAAAAATCATGAATTTTTAATTTTTTAGAATGCTCTCATGTTAAATAAATCCTGAGCTGCGCCAATCGCCAAAATTTTACCTGCATTTAAAGTTTGTATCATATGACCCTAGGAGGCCTTATATTTACCAATATTTACTTA
>JBBIRG010000032.1:0-1025 GCA_037441945.1 Bacteroidota bacterium
GTAATGCGGTGCAAGTAAATCCTGCCAAATAATACACGAATTTCACTCGTAAGGCACTATAATGTAACAATTAGTATGTTTTGCTTCATCCGGCCATTACTCCGGATAAAGGCGGCAATTGCGATCAGGAATATGCGATAAGGAATATTTTCTTTTACTTGAATTTCACTCCCCATGTTAATTATATTATGCGGGAACAGGAGAATCTTATGCGCGTTTACCTTTTTGCCAATCCGGGATTGCTTTCAGCCGAAGATGTATACGGTCATCATGTGACCGAAGCGTCCGGCAGCGATGAAACGGTGAAATTCTGCTTTGATTACGTCAACGATCCCTCACACGGACTGAACGGAATTGAATTTATAACGGCCGCCCGTCCGCAGGAAATCATAACGCAAGAGGAAACGGGCGATCTGGTTATCGCCGTGCAGAATTCGGTTTATGAAACCGTAGCCGGCAGCGGCGTCCGCGGATATTACCGCAGCCCAAGGTATCCTAATTCCGAACGATGCAAGGCTTTGGCAATCACTGTGCTGAAGTCCGTCAAAGATCATTCCGACCTGTACTATCACGGCGTTTACAATGAATTGCGCGACCGGCACATTGACCTGAGTTGCGTCGTCAAAGTAAGGGCGGTCGCGGCCGTGATTGAAATCGGCTATGCGGCGGGCGACACGCGCAGGAATCACCGCCTGAAAGGCGTCGGGGCGTCGTTCGTTACCTGAACGCACCACGCGCAATACATCGCCGTTTACAATCTTACGAACAAACTGAAAGCGCCGCCCGTTGAGCGAACCGCAAAAAAAGATCATGGTGGTGGACGACAGCGAGCTCAACCTCATGATGATGGAAAGCTTTATCGATCCGTTGGGACACGAAGTCATGACCGCAAAGAACGGACGTGAGGCGCTGGAAAAGATCAACGCCGACCTGCCCGACCTGATCCTGTTAGACGTCATGATGCCCGAAATGGACGGGTTCGAGGTCTGCCGCCGCCTGAAAAGCAAGGATCGGACACGGCACAT
>JBBIRG010000032.1:1054-11305 GCA_037441945.1 Bacteroidota bacterium
ACAAGGTGGACGACAACGTCGTTGGCATCGAGGCGGGGGCGGATGATTTCCTGACGCGGCCGTTCGAACAGAAAATCCTGTTTGCCCGGATGAAGGCGCTCCTGCAGACCAAGGAACTGAACGACGAGATCAAGCGGCTGGAACAGCTCAAGGAAGATTTGACGCGCATGATCGTGCACGACCTGCGGACGCCGGTTTCCTCCATTAAAATGTCGCTGGAACTGCTCCGGGAGGCCATGCCGCCGGAGGATCCGAAATCCGTCGAATTGTTCGGCATCGCCTCCTCCGCCGCGGCCGACGCGCTGCTGCTGATCAATAACGTGCTCGACGTCAGCAAGCTGGAATCCAAGACGATGAACTTAATGAAAGAGGATACGTCGGTCATTGAACTGATCCAGGACGCCTGCAATAAAGTCCGGCCGCTGACCTACCAGAACGGATTGAAAATGAGCCTTCATACGCATCATGCCGAAATATTCTGCGAAACAGACCGCGTACTGATCGGACGGGTCATCACGAATTTGCTGAGCAACGCGATCAAATTCGCTGACCCGCAGTCGGAAATCCTGATCGAGGCGGAACAGTACCAGGACGGACACGTCGAAATCGGCGTGATCAACCAGGGCGTTAATATTCCTAGCGAATCCAGGCAGATCATCTTCGAAAAATTCGGGCAGGCGGCGCAAACGAAAGATAAAAACAAGCTCGGCACCGGACTGGGGCTGAATTTCTGCAAATTGGTCGTGGAAGCGCATAACGGGAAAATATGGGTCGTTTCGCCTCCGCCGCAGCATGTTCATGGCGCGGCGTTTTATTTTTCACTGCCTCTGCGTTGAATCCGGCCAGCCCCATGCATGACGAACGATTGCGAAAAACATCCATCATCCGTTCGCGTTCCGAATTCGGCGAATTGTTCCGGACGGGGAAAAGAGTTTACGGAAAATATATTTTCATTATATACAAATCATACCCGGAACCGGCTGAACCGGAAACGCCCTGCCGAATCGCCTTTGTGGCCGGAAAGCGCGTCGGTAACGCCGTGAAACGGAACCGGTACAAGCGGCGGCTGAGAGAAATCTTCAGGAAACATCCGTCAGTTTTTTTTTATTACCAGGCGCTGATCGTCGCGCAGGCCACGATAGGGGAATCGGATTATGACGCGCTTGCCGCGGACGTTCTGGCCGCCGCAAAACAGATGAAACCGTCATGAACGAAGGCATTTTATACATCGTCGCCACGCCCATCGGCAACCTGGAAGACATCACGCTGCGGGCCATCCGCACGCTGAAAGAAACCGACCTGATCGCTTGCGAAGATACGCGAACGACGTCGGTGCTGCTGAATCATTTCGGCATCCGTAAGCCGTTAATCAGCTATTTTGAGCATAACGAGCTGCGCCGCATTCCGGAGCTGATCGAAAAACTGAAATCGGGCATGTCGGTTGCCGTAGTCAGCGACGCCGGCACGCCGACCATTTCCGATCCGGCGTTCAAGTTAGTCCGCGCCGCTCGCGACGCCGGAATGACCGTTACCGGAATACCGGGCGCGAACGCGGCCGTCATGGCGCTCTCCGTGTCGGGACTTCCCACAGACCGGTTCGTGTTTGAAGGATTTCTGCCGCTGAAAAAAGGACGCCGGACTCGCTGGCTCTCGCTGAGCGAAGAGAATCGTACGATTATTTTTTACGAATCGCCGCACCGGCTGCTGAAAACACTCCGCGAAGCCGGAACCTATCTCGGACCAAGGCCTATAGCAATCGCGAGGGAGCTGACAAAAAAATTCGAGGAAATCCTGCGCGGAACGCCCGACGAACTGATCCGCCATTTCACGAACAAACCGCCGAAAGGCGAATTCGTGATTCTCATCGCGGGGAAAAAATACGCCGGAGAATTGAACGGTGAAACCATTCCGCAAGAAGATGATCCGGAACCCGAAACGGAAGAAAATCAGGCCATTTTATAATTTGACTATTAGACTGATTTTTTGTAAATACTACTTTATGGTTTACGGATTATCCAGAAAGGAATGTTTTTGACACAGATTTTATTTTTACCGGTCCTTGTTTTCGCCGTGGTCATCCATGAATGCGCGCACGGATTAGTCGCCAAATGGTGCGGAGACAATACCGCGCATTACGAGGGCCGCATCACGCTCAATCCGATCAAGCATATCGACCTGTGGGGAACGATTATTATACCCATCCTGCTGATTGTAACAGGTTCGGGGCTTTTATTCGGATGGGCCAAACCGGTGCCGGTAAATCCGCATAATTTCCGTAATCTGAAACGCGACGATATTTTTGTATCTCTCGCCGGACCTGGCTCCAATTTTATATTGGCTGTTTTATCGGCCATATTTATTATTGTCATCAATTTTCTGGCGACGGGCTTTATGAACAATACCACCATGCTGAGTGTCTTCAATTCTCTGCTGATTTTTTTTCAGTACAGCATACTCATCAACCTGGTGCTTGCGGTCTTCAACCTGATCCCGATTCCGCCCCTGGACGGTTCTCATTTTATCGCAAATTTACTCCCCGACCCGCTGGCGGACCAGTACCGGAGCCTCGGTTTCATGGGCATGTTCATCCTGGTCGCGCTGATGGCAACCGGCGTCATCGGCAGCGTCATTACGCCGATCATCGGGGGTTTATTTGACTGGTTAGACCATTTTATTAATTTTTTCTCGGCTTCGTGATGTTATTTAAACAGCAGGAACACAGGCGATTCGATTATCAGCCGCTTTTTTATAAGCCCGAAGCGGACCCGGAAGTCCAGCGAAAGAAAAGGATCCATTTTCCCCGTTACCGCCGCCCGCATTCCATGTTTAACCGAAGCATGGTTATGATTATGGCTATGCTGATCATTCTTTTTTATATAGTGTACTGGATTGTTCAGCGGCCGTAAAACGATCTTGTTGGCAATGATTCAAAAAACGTATTTCCCGGAGTGAGGTCTGTTATGATTCAGATTGGCGAAATTATCAAGAACGTTCCTTTCTTCCGTTCGCTCGGAAGGGACAGCATCGATTTTATCACGGAGAAGCTCAAGTACAAGCAGTTTCCGGCCAACTCGGTCATCTGCAAGATCGGCGACCCCGGCGACCGTATGTACATCGTCCTGAGCGGCAAGGTATCGGTATCGGCGGCAAACGGGGAAATCCTGGCGTTTATCGGCAGCGGGAATTATTTCGGCGAAATGGCCCTGCTGACCGGGGAACCGCGTTCGGCAACGGTCTCGGCGGCCAGCGATACGGAAACATTCGTCCTTGAGAAAGAAGCGTTCGACGTCATCCTTGAAAAATATCCCTCGATTTCCATCGCCATGAGCAAGATCATGAGCCAGCGGCTCCGCGAAACCAACGCTGTCGTATCCGAAAAAGCCAAACAAATAAAGACCGCCGGACCATCGGGCCCATCGGGCAACCTGCGCGATAAACATCTGACCGAAGTCCTGGCGTTCTGCGAGGAAAATTCGCTCACTGGAACGCTGGAAATCAAGCATGAAGGAGATAAAGCCGTTATCACGTACGATAAAGGCAATCTTTCGCAGGTAAATCTCCGCGATCTGACGGACGACCAGGCGATCGACCTGATGATGGGATGGAATGAAGGCGAATTCACGATCAAGCCTAAAATCATGACGTTTGAGGAAGAGGTCAGTCAGGCCGCTAGGACCGGAAAAATTCTCGTGATCAACCAGAGCTTAGTCGTCCGGAAAATTCTCGAACGGAATCTGGGAAGCCTGGGGCACACGGTCTTTACTGCGTCTGATTTTTCGCAGGGAATCGCCGCGCTGCAGAAAAACCAGCCGGATATGATCATAGCTGACTTCAAATTCCAGGAACTCAACGGCTACGAACTTTGCCGGCAGATTCGCGAGAACAGCGCCTGGGAAAATATGCCGTTCATTTTCATCACCGACAGTACGATCAGCGGCGATATGCTCGCGAAACTCAAAACCCTTCCGGCAACGCAGATCGTGGATTCCGAAGACGTATCGCATCTCGCGAAAATCGTCGAGTCCCTGTTGTAAACCGTTTACCGGTAAGCGATATAACCCATCATTTTATAGATCAGTTTTGCCAGGCTGTCCTCGGAATGGTGCGAGGTTTTGACCGGCGCAAGTTCCACCACGTCAAAGCCGATGACTTGTTTTTTCCTGCAGACTTCGCGCATCAGTCCTACGGTCTCAAACCATGACAACCCCCCGGGTTCGGGCGTTCCGGTCGCCGGAATAACCGAAGGATCAATGCCGTCGCAGTCGATCGTGATGTAGACTTTCTTTTTCAGACGCTGAACGACTTTTTCAATCCATCCTTTTTTACCGCAGATGTCTTTCGCGTAGAATGTGTTGATCTTGTGTTTCACGATCAGTTTCCGTTCGTCGAGGCATTGCGCGCGGATACCAACCTGCACGATGTTCCGGTTCATGTCCCATATCCGTTTCATCACTGATGCGTGGCTCCAGACGGAACCTTCGTACGATTCGCGGAGGTCGGAATGCGCGTCAATCTGAAGCACGGAAAAATCGTCGCCGAACCTTTCGATAAACGCTTTTACAAGACCGAATGTCAGCGTATGTTCGCCGCCCAGTCCCACCGGACATTTTCCGTCGTCGATGACTTTGCCGGCGATGCCCGTGATTTTTTTCATCGCCTCCTCGTGACGCAATCCTCCGAACGCAACCGGCTTCATCGTCGCGATCCCGAACCGGCGGAACGTTTCCGCGTCGAGTTCTTCGTCAAAATATTCAACCGCGTGTGAGGCGCGGATAATCGCGGCGGGTCCGTTCTTCGTTCCCTGGCCGTAACTGGTGGTCGCTTCGTACGGAACGGGAATCACCGCGAACCGGGCGTTCTGATAATCACTGAAGGGTTTTTCGATACCCAGAAAATTGTCCGGAACTTTTTCCATGATCATCCTTTCCTTAAAATTTATAATTTACCTAAATATCTAAAATGGATTTTGCCACCAGGACACCAAGTCGCCAAAAAATACAATTTTGAAATAATATTTTGCGATCTTTAATTATCTTCGTTTGGGGGAATAAAATTTTATTTTTTCCTGCGAACCATTCCCTCGTAACGCTGTAGCGGTCTCGGGACAAGTATATACTTTGTGTCTTGGGGACCTAGTGGCGGTTTCAATTTAGTTTTTAGTACCTTACAAGTGAAATTCTGTTTTTTGTGGCAGAATATTTTTCATCAACAGCGCAAAGCCTTTATCATAAAGCGTTTGTAAAGAATAAGTTCAAGTTCAAGTTCAACTTTGATGTTTTTATTTCCCATTTTGGTTCTGGCTTGTCCAGGTTAGGATTTAATATTTTCAGTTTCTATTTAACTAAGGCGAATTTACCTATTGCTTTTTGTTTGCCGCTTTCTACAGTGTAGAAATAGACGCCAGCGGGGACTTTCGATCCCGAATGATCGGTCAGGTTCCATGTGACGCCGCCGTCGCCGTCGGTTTCCCGGATCTCGCGGATAAACCGTCCATCGAACGCATAAATGCGTATGGCAGCCGCCGGAGTCAGTCCTGCAAAAGTGATCTGACCGTGTTCCCCGGTACGGCAGGGATTCGGATAGACAAACACTTTTCCGAGGTCCGATCGCGTAAACAACAACGCCGCCTGGTTTCCGTGAATGTCGTCCAACGGTGTGCCGTCGTCCGCTGTAACGTTCCGGACAGTGATGACGTATTTTAATCCAGTCGGGCCGATCGGCGAACTGCCCTGAACACGTAGTATGACTGCCTTCGCGTCTGATGAATCCCTATGCGCCTGAACAACTTTAAATCCGGGCTCGACCGAATAATTGGAAGTATTTTCGGCGGATGACCTTTTCGGCGTACCGCTGAAAGTCAAAGCGATGAGGTTATCACCGAGATACTCCGCTCTGACAACATAAAATTTCCGTGCAGAGCGCCGGAAATCAAACCAGACTTGGTTCGAAGCGGAGTCAATCTTTGTCGCGTTTGTGTCAAGCAATCCGCTGACCGTCATCCGGAAACGGCCTGAATCCAGGCGCGCGTATGTCAGCAGTACCGCCGCGCCGGATTGTAACGGAATGGCGCTTGAGGGCAGTCCATGATTTTGAAGATCATACGAAAATAATTGCTGCAGCGAACGGGAATCCATCGGTTCGGAAAACGTCAGTACCACCTGCCGGTCGCTGATAACATCGCCGCGGATCAGACGCGGCGGTTCGTTAGGCGTCGCATAAAGAACCGTGCTCCGTGCGCTTTCCGATCCGTTCGCCACGGAACTGATCGCGAAATACATCCGGCGGTACGGCGTTAAATCTCGCAATACCGTATCGGAACATGATGCCGAAACAATAGCGATCACAAACAATTCAGCCGCCGTTTCGCCTGCGTACAAATGATAAAACTCAGCGCCATCGGCCGTCCGCCAGTTCAGGCGCACGCGATGCGTATCCAAAGGCGCAAGGGTAAAACGATCCGGAGGATGAAGAACATGGAGAACTCCGGAAGGCGCAAATACGCGCGTGCCCGCACCGTCGTTCAGAAGAATATCCGTACTTCCGTTCTGATCCGGATCAAACGCCAGTATCGTGTTACAGCGGACAGGATTGCCATGCCAGATCAACTCCATGTGGTTCTCCGCCCCGTTCCATCTGAAAATATACCCATTAGGATAAGCGCTGATCAGAATTTCTTTGCCGGGCTCGCCGTCCGCATCGGTGACAGCCACCCCGCCGCTGAAGTAGCGCTGGGGAAAATAGCCGTAAATATATTGTTCCCAGAAAACAGCGTAATGATTGTTACTTGTGCGGCGATAAGCGCGAAACAGCCAGAACGAGCGGTTTGGGTCGGACTGAGCGTCGGGGTCCGGCGTGCGGCTGCCGACGACAAATTCATCAACGCCGTCGTTGTCAAAATCCCCAGCAGCCAGAAATCCGCACGGATCAAAGAACGGCAGTGAATCGCGCCAGACGGTCACGAAAGAATGACCCTGCTTTTCCACGATGTAAATATCTCCGTCGTAATCGCCTAAGAGAATATCCGTTTGCCTATCGCCGTCGAAATCACCGACCGCCGACCCGGGAACGCCGATGAGGTTTTCGCCGCGGCTCGGATTGACGATACCAACGATTTTATCCCAGGATGACAATCCCGTTCGTTTATGGATCTGGTAATTTTTTCCTTTTTTAGATAACAGGTACAGGTCCGGATCGCCCGGAAACGTGAGGAACCTCGAGCCCCAGAAATCAACACTGTCGCGGAATATTTGTCTTTCCGGTATGCTGCGCCCGTCTTTGCTTTCTAATATGATCGTCTGGTCGGCGTCCCCGATCAGCAGTTTGGATTTCCCGTCGAACGCGCCTGATAAAGCGTCGCGCGGAACGCCGTTAAACCCGTAAGCGTGTTTCGCTTTAAACCGACCGGGCGAAGCGCCGTCGAATTCGATAATTTTCATTTCACGAAAATCATGATTATCGGACAACGCGTTTGCGATGATATCACACTTTCCGCTGCTGTCTAAGTCAACTGTAAACGGAAGGACATACAACCGCGGCAAATAAGCGCTCGTGTCTTTCTGCCACCGGCTTCCGGAAAAATCAAAGCCGGACAAATCGAAGGTTAATGTTCCCGACGAAGGATACCGCGCGGAAAGCCCGGACGAATTCACCGCTTCGATGTAACATTCTGCCGTCAACGATCCGGCGAATAACGATAACTGATCCGGATCGATCAGAATGCTGTGCGTACGCGACAGCGTCTGCACGGGTACATTCGTGAATGAATTAGTTGTTCCGGATGATCGGACATTCAGTGAAGTCTGCGCATAATCGTCCGTGCTGAACGACAAATACCGCGCGTAATTATTCTGAAGAATCATCCGTTCGCTGAAAAATGTTGAAATCACGGGCGGAGTGCGGTCTATAAAAATACGGTTTCGCGCTTCCACGGATGAGCCGTCTTTGTTTTCCGCCTTCAGCCGGAGCACATAACTGCCGTCATTCCACGCGGAAACATTGATTACGGCGAGCGTATCACTGACTTTTTGATAATTGCTGACGGTGGTAACCGCATTCCATGATGACGGATTGCTTCCGGCGCCGTAATAAAGCGTGTATTGTTTCAGCAACGCCCCGGCGGCTGTACCGATGACGATGAGATGATCGTCCGCAATGCCCTGATTGGTTGTCGGGAATTCGATGCGCGCGACCGTCCCGAACGGCGTCTGCAGGGCGCTGTAGACGTTGACACGTCCCGCCCCGTAATACGGGTCCCATCCGATATTCCCGATATCATCGGCCGAAGTGGCAATGACAGAACGGACGGCATCCGCGTTCATCGCCGGACGAAGCGACAGGATCAGCGCGGCTAATCCGGACACGATTGGCGCCGACGCTGACGTACCGGACATGTACCGGTACTGCACGCCGGGCGCCGTCGTCAGTATTTTGACGCCGGGCGCTGCCACGGTGATCCACGACCCGTAATTTGAAAACGGCGCGGCAAAATCATCCGCGTCCGTGGCGCTGACGGCGATCACCGGATCGTATCCCGCCGGATAACGCAGCTGAGACGAGGCGTCGTTTCCCGCGGACGCGACAAGAACGCAATTCCGCTGTTGCGCGTACAGGACGGCGTCGCGAAGCAGCGCCGACATCTCGCTTCCGCTGAAACTCATGTTGATCACCCGCGCGCCCCTGTCCGCCGCGTAAACAATAGCCTGCGCTATATCGTCGATCTGCAGGAACCCGGACGCCGAACCGCAGCGCAAAGGCATCACCCGGCAGCCATGCGCGATCCCCGCGATCCCGATGCCGTTATTTCCCTCGGCGACGATGATACCGGAAACCGACGTTCCGTGCCCGTTTTCATCAAAGGGATCGTTGTCCGGAAACTCAAAATCGCCAGCGTCGTTCAATCCCGGAATATCGGTAAAATCCCATCCGCGCCAGTCGTCAATGAACCCGTTGCCGTCGTCGTCGATTCCGTTGAACCGTTTGTCGCGTCCGAGCGAATCGATTCCCGTTTCTCCGGCATTCCTGTAGACGCGGTTCATCAGGTCAGGATGATGGTAATCGATTCCGGTATCGATCACGCCGATGACGACGGAGTCGTTTCCTGAATGGATTGCCCACGCTTTTTTCGCCTGAAGAAGGCTAATCCAGTAGAGACTGTCAGCCAAAGGATCGTTCGTTTCCGCGTCATCAAGCGTCAGCAGCCGGTTTTCCTCCACATACATAAGATTCGGATCGTTCCGCAAAGCGCGGGTTAACTGATTCATGCGTCCGGAAGGAGTTGAAACAGGCGCCGTGACGATATAAATTCCTTTCAAAACGGATTTTTCATGTCGTTCCGCGTTACGCGAAAAAAGAGGACGAATATCCGCTTGAATCTGATAATGCGCGGATATTTTTTCCAGATACGCGCCTGCAGTCAATTCTTTTTGGGAGGACGAATCACCCGGAATTCCGTAAATCGTTTTTAGCGAATGACGCATCGGTCGCGTTTCTGAAATTTTTACAATCCATTCTGCCGGCATGGACGCCTGTTTCGACTGCGAGGATAAGCCCGAACACGAACCCGTTATAACGAAAAGAATTATGATGAAAATGATCAGTCGGTGCATACGGTTATTTTAAAAAAATAATCGGTGGAAAGCCAATGATTTTTGATGTAACCAGCCGGAAAAATTCATCTGGAAATTACTAATAGTCTCATAATTAAACGACAACGACTAAGACGGCAGTATGATACTTGTTTCAAACTCCATCCATTCGCGTGGAGCGCAGTGGAAAAATAATCAAACAAGATTTCTCGCCCGATTGTCCTTCGATCCCGACATCCACCGATCCCGATGCATCGGATTTCTGGTGATGTATCGGGAATCGGGCTCGAAATGACACAGAAATGGGTTAATTAAACCGAGCATGGTATTTGATGAAGACACGCCAATCCTGTGTCATTTCGAGGGACAAAGCATAACGGGTAATAAGACGTGCGGTTGATAAATCCGTTCATATACCGTCTTGTTTTTTGTCACGAGAAATCTTGTATTTCTATACACGCGACTTTTCGTTGAAGTAACAAGGCACTATTGAATCATGAATGGCTTTTCGATAATGTTGTTACTATTTTGAGACTATTAATAATAGTGATTTAACCGCAAGGCGCGAAAACCCAAAAAGTTAAACATTTTATGAATGTTTATATATTCTTCGTCCGTTCGAGTAGCGAGTGAAGCGCAGTTGAGCGAGCGTATCGAGAACCGGATT
>JBBIRG010000033.1:0-11226 GCA_037441945.1 Bacteroidota bacterium
GCTGAAGAAAAAATTTCCGTCTCTCACGCTCGACTGCGCGCGCCAGGAAATCCTATACAAATAAACCAACGACCGAGGAAAATCATTTTGCCCCGAACCGACACACACAAGCGTATTCTCGTAACCAGCGCGCTGCCCTACGCCAACGGCCCCAGCCACATCGGCCGGCTCACCGGCGCGTATCTGCCCGCGGATATTTACGTACGCTACCAGCGGCTCATGAAACGTAACGTAGTATACATCTGCGGCAGCGACGAACACGGCGTACCCATCACCATCCAGGCGGAAAAGGAAAAAGTTTCGCCTCAGACGCTCGTCGACCGTTACAACGCCATGATTCTCGACGAATTTACGCGCATGGGCATCAGCTTCGATCATTATTCCAGAACCTCGAAACCCATTCATCACGAAACCGCGAAAGAATTTTTCGCCGATCTTGTCGCGAAGAACATTCTCCATAAAAAACCGGAAATGCAGTGGTACGACGAACTAGCGCAGATGTTTTTGTCCGACCGTTACGTCGAAGGCGCCTGCCCGATCTGCCAGTTCAATGAGGCGCGGGGCGACCAGTGCGAGAAATGCGGAACGTTTCTTAACCAGATGCAGCTCATTGAACCGCGCAGTAAAGTTACCGGCGCTAAACCCGTCGCGAAGGAAACTGTGCACTGGTACATGCCGTTAGGCGATTTCCAGGAAGCGCTCGAAAAATGGATAGGCGAAAAATCCCAATGGAAAGACAACGTGCGGAATTACTGTAAAGGTTGGTTCGCGCAGAAACTCGGCGACCGAGCCATCACGCGCGATCTCGACTGGGGAGTCGCATTGCCGGAAAGAGACGCGAACGGCAACCCGATCGTAGGCGCCAAAGGCAAAGTGCTCTATGTCTGGTTCGAAGCCGTGTTGGGATATATTTCCTCCACCAAGGAATGGGCGCAACAAGCCGGCCAACCGGACCGCTGGAAAGATTACTGGCAGAGCGGCGATACGAAGTTAGTTCATTTCATCGGCAAAGACAATATCGTTTTTCACGCGCTGATGTTTCCGGCGATCATTATGGCGTACAACCAGAATAAATCCTGCGGACGTTACGTGCTTGTGTCGGAAATTCCCGCGTGCGAATTCCTGAACCTCGAAGGCGCAAAACTTTCCACCAGCCGTAATTACGCCGTATGGGTAAAGGATTACCTCGAGGTTTTTCCGCCTGATCCTCTCCGCTATACGCTTACATCTATTCTCCCCGAAAACAAGGACACCGATTTTTCATGGAAAGATTTTCAGGCGCGCAACAACAACGAACTGGCGGATATTCTCGGCAATTTCCTGAACCGAACGCTGACATTCGCCGTAAAAAATTTCGCCGGTAAAGTTCCCGACCACGGAACCTTGCACGCCGATGACCGGGCGATGCTTGAAGAAATTGTGAATGCCCAGCGTGAAACAGGACAGTTGCTGGAAGAGTTTCATTTCCGCGATGCGTGCCGGCGATTCATGGATCTGGCGCGTTCGGCGAATAAATATTTTAACGACTGCGAACCCTGGAAAACCCTGAAATCCGACCCGAAACGCTGCGCCACTTCGATTTATGTGAGCCTTCAGGTCGTCAAAGCGCTGGGCGTGATGATGCATCCGTTCCTGCCGTTCAGTTCCGTCAAAGTCCGCCGCATGCTCAACCTGTCCGGCACGCCGGAAGACGCCGAGTGGACCGATATCTCCGCACAGGAACTACCCGCGGGTCACGCGCTCGGACAACCGGAAATTATTTTCACAAAAATCGAAGACGCCGTCATACAAAAACAAATCGACCGGCTGCAGACGCTCATTCCGTCATCCCCGCCGGCGCAGACAAAAGAGACGGCCATACAGGACAACATCGCGACCATCGAGGATTTTATGAAACTCGACCTGCGAACGGCCGAAGTGGTTCGCGCCGAACGGGTGGAAAAATCAAAAAAACTGCTAAAGCTCCGCGTCCGGCTTGGCGACGAGGAACGGCAGGTCATCGCCGGAATCGCCGAACATTACGCGCCGGAAGAACTTACCGGAAAAACGGTCGTCATCATCGCCAACCTCAAACCGGCGACCATTTTCGGAATGGAATCCCGCGGCATGGTGCTCGCCGTGGAACACGGAAAACAATTAAGCGTACTAACTCCGCATAAACCCATACCGGCAGGAAGCCGGGTCAAATAATCAGGACAAGATTATGGCAACCCCCGTCATCAAAATTCTCGTCGTCGAGGACGATTTTCAGAACCGGCAGCTGCTTTCCGCCTACCTGCGCGGACAGGAATTTGAACTCCAGCTCGCCAACAACGGATTTGAAGCGCTTGAAAAACTAAAGACGTTCCTGCCCTCGATCATCGTCAGCGATATTTCCATGCCGCACATGGACGGCTTCGAGCTGTATGACAAGGTTAAAGAGATTCCGCACCTGCATTCCGTCCCTTTCATTTTCCTGACCGCGCATGTAGATGCCGATAAGCGCCGCCGCGGCAAAGGCATGGGTTCCGACGATTACCTGACCAAACCGATCGAACAGGAAGACCTGATCGCTTCCATCAAAGGCTGCCTGAAACGCGTGCAGGAAATCCAGTCGGCGACCGAAAAACAGCTGATTAACCAGGTCGACGCCCTGAAACGCGAAATCCTTACGGCAATTACTCATGAAGTCAACACGCCCTTGTTTATCATCAAGCTAACGGCGAATCTTCTGCTCGACGATTCGATGAATTTCCAGCAGGGCGAACTGCAGGAACTGCTTCAGAAAATCAAAAAAAGCGGCGACCGCCTCGATTCACTGCTGAAAGACTTCCTGCTCACGGTGCGTATTTCCAGCGGCGAGGCAAAAAAGGAATTCGAGGATTCGAAGCAGACCGTAGAACCGTATTTCATACTCGCCCACATGCTTCCGCGCCTGCAGAAAACTTTCGCCGCGCAGGGACTGACGCTGAAAACTGATTTATCGCCAAATCTTCCCAAACTTACCCTGCATGTGGATCAGGTAGCCAACATCATCGACCGATTGGTGGACAACGCGATCAAATTCAATAAGCCAGGCGGGACCGTTACGCTCCGCTCGACGGTTCGCTCGCACGAAGTGATTATCGAAGTCGCCGACACCGGCATCGGCATTCCCCATGAATTCCTTGAAAAAATATTCGATAAATTCTTCCAGCTGAACCGCACTTCCATCGAACAGCAAGGCACCGGCCTGGGACTGACCATCGCCCGCGAACTGGCGCGGATCAACAACGGCGATATCTTCGTAGAAAGCGAGGAAGGCGCCGGAAGCAAGTTCCAGCTTGTCTTTCCTTTCTGATCCTGTTTGGAAGAACAATCCATGAGAAATCAAATCCAAAACCGCGCAAGAAATTCTGATTAAGGATGAATGCCGAAAAAAAGAAAACATTTCAATGTGACGAACAAAACCCGCTAGTGTGATACAACGATTAAACAACCAATTCAGTTTGAAATCCGGTTTAAATGAATAAACAGCTTCTTTCAGTAATATTCGTATTAACAGCTAACGCGGTTCTTTTGTTTCACGCCGTTTTACCGCATCATCATCACGATTCGGTTGCGTGTTTTGATGAGTCTAAAGACTGCCCGCTGAATCCGAATCATCACCACCGAAATCAACTGTGCGATAACAGCCATGACGATCCGCACAATCCGGGATTATGTGTTTTAGAACAGGTGGTGTCGGTTTTCGCTAAAAAATTTATTATCCTCAAACCGCGTTGCCCGCAAAACAACGACCCGGTTCATTATCAGACCCTGTTCGGTACGCGGTTAAAATTATTTGCCGGTAACCGATCCATCCATAAAATATTTGTTTTAGAGCCTGAATATTTAATTGGTTACACATCATATATTTCCGTATCGATAGGCTTACGGGCTCCTCCCGCTGTGTAAGTTTTAATATTAAAACACGCGATAGTATCATGTCTGAGACGATATGATGTATGAACGTTTTTTATTTGTTTAAATTTACACGGATTAGCCATGAATAAGTTATTTTTGTATTCAGCTTTGTATGCGGTTTTCCTCAGCGGCTGCGGTCATCATCATGAAACAGGTTCGCATGAAGCTCATCATGTTGATAAAATGCTATATACCGCTTACAGCGATCGATTTGAGGTTTTTGCAGAAGCGGATCGGTTTGTTGCAGGAAAGACTTCAAATATTTTATCTCATTTTTCTGTTTTACCAAAATTCAAACCTCTTGAAAAAGGAAAAATAACAATTACGCTGAAAGTAAACGAAAATGAGACAACACAGACGCTTGACAAACCGGCTCGGAAAGGAATTTACAGTTTTGATTTAACGCCCGGAGAGACCGGGAAAGGTTTTATCAAATATACAATCCAAAACGAAGACGGCTTACACGAACTGACCGTGACGGATGTAACGGTTTACGCAACCCCAAAAGAAACGGAAAAAGCGGCCGGCATTAACGGCGCCTCTAACGTGAACACAACGGTCTTTACCAAAGAGCAATCCTGGAAAATCGATTTTGCAACGGCCTATCCTTCCTTTGAACCTTTCGGTCCGGTTATCAAAACAACGGCGATCGTTAACGCATCACCTGGAAACGAGAGGATCATAACGGCGAAAACGGCGGGAACTGTGATGTTTCCGTCCGGCGTGATTCTGGAGGGAAAAGAAATTCAAGCCGGTCAAATTCTGTTTACTGTCTCGGGCGGCGATCTTGCGGATAATAATTTTGCGGTGCGGTTTGCTGATGCGAAAAATAATTACGAAAAATCGAAAACCGAGTACGACCGGGCGGCTGAACTGGCAAAGGAAAAAATCATTTCGGAAAAAGAATTACTGTCGGACAAAACAGAGTATGAAAACGCTAAAATAATTTACGATAATCTGAATAAAAATTTCACGGCTTCCGGGCAGACTGTGACTAGCCCGATGAGCGGATTTGTGAAACAGGTTTTCGTCAAAGACGGTTCCTTTGTTGAGACGGGACAACCGGTTCTGACTGTATCTCAAAATAAGTACCTGATGCTGACGGCCGATGTTTCCCAGCGGCGCGCATCCGTTTTGGGATTCATCCGAACGGCGAATATCTGCAATCCGGATGACAACCGACTTTATACGCTCGAGCAGTTAAACGGAAAAATATTATCGCACGGAAAATCGGTTAATCCGGATAATTTTCATATACCGGTTTTTTTGCAGATACAAAACAGGGGTGGTTTTATTGAGGGCGGAATCGTTGATATCTATTTGAAAACCATAATTCACGATAAAGCCCTGACCGTGCCCAATTCCGCTTTGCTGGAAGAACAGGGCCTGTATTTTGTTTGGGTGCAGTTGACGCCGGAATTGTTTGAGAAGCGTGAAGTGCAGCCCGGGCTCAGCGACGGACTGAAAACCGAAATCCGGAACGGACTTCGCGCGGATGAGCGGATAGTAACGCGGGGCGCGATGATGATCAAATTATCGAAGTCGGCGGGAACCCTGGATGCTCATGCCGGTCATAATCATTAACGAAGAGAAATCATGTTAAATCCTATCATAAAATTTTCCCTCAATAATAAGCTTCTGGTATTGTTCAGTTCGGCCGTACTGGTCGTTTTGGGAATCCAGACAGCCCGTCAGATGGAAATTGACGTTTTCCCCGATTTCACCGCCCCGACCGTCGTGATAATGACCGACGCTCATGGTATGGCTTCGGAGGAAGTGGAACGGCTTGTGACTTTTCCCGTCGAAACGGCGGTAAACGGAGCGACGGGCGTCCGGCGTGTACGGTCGGTTTCGTCGCAGGGATTTTCGTTTGTCTGGGTTGAGTTTGACTGGGGAACCGACATTTTCAGGGCACGCCAGGTTATCAGCGAAAAACTGACCGGCGTTTTATCGCAAATGCCGCTGGGCGTAAGCCGGCCTGAACTGGCGCCTCAGTCCAGCATCATGGGAGAAATATTGTTTGTCAGCCTGCAGTCCGATACGACAAGTTTAATGGATTTAAGGACGATTGCCGAATGGAACTTAAAACCCCTGATTCTGGCTACCGGGGGCGTTTCGCAGGTTACGATCATGGGCGGTGATTACAGGCAATACCAAATTTTAATGGATCCTCAGCGCATGAAACATTTTCAGGTTACGCTTTCGGATATGATGAATGTGTGCGATAGTTTTGGCGAAAACTCATCCGGCGGCGTGCTTCGGGAATACGGAAACGAGTACGTTGTCCGTGGAATCGCGCGGACCGCTGATATCGAAGAATTAGGAAACAGTTTTGTTAAAACCGTTAACGGTAAACCTGTTCGCTTGAGAGATGTCGCCGGAGTCCGGATTGGCGCAGCGCCGAAGATGGGTTACGCTTCCGGTAACGCAAAACCCGCGGTGATCATATCCATATCGAAGCAATCGGACGCCAATACGCTGGAGCTTACCCGCCGTATCGAAGAGAAACTGGCCGCGCTGCAAAAAACGTTGCCGCCCGACGTTGTGCTGGATACGAAAGTGTTTCGCCAGGCCGGCTTCATTGAAACATCTGTGAATAACGTTCAGAACGCTCTGATTGAAGGCGCGGTGTTTGTCGTCATCGTCTTATTCATATTCCTCGGAAGCTTCAGGACTACAGCCATCTCCCTTCTGGCGATACCGCTGTCTCTGATCGGGGCATTGATCGTCATAAAAGCGCTCGGAATGAACATCAATACCATGAGCCTGGGTGGCATGGCAATTGCCGTCGGATCATTGGTTGATGACGCGATCATCGCCGTTGAAAATATATACAAGCGATTGCGGCAAAACCGGGCCAAACCTGTGATGGAACGAATCGCCGTATTCGACGTCGTTTATCAGGCTACCGAAGAAATCATGGCGTCCATGCTGAACGCCACTCTGATCATCATCGTCGCGTTTCTGCCGCTGTTTTTTCTTTCCGGAATGGAAGGCCGTATGCTTCGACCCCTGGGCGTTGCTTTCATTGTGTCCCTTTTTGTATCGTTGATCGTGGCGGTCACCCTGACGCCTTTGCTGTCAAAATTACTTCTTTCCCGCGATGATTATCTCTTGAAGTACGAAAAAGAAAAATGGCTCGTGCGGAAACTAATTTTCTATTATGAAATATCGCTGGCATGGGCTCTTTCCCGAAAGCGGTTTATTGTTTTGTCTGTTATTATTTTATTTGTTCTATCCTTATGCCTGTTTGCGTCATTCGGCAGGACTTTTTTGCCTGAATTTAACGAAGGTTCACTAACGCTGTCGGTGTATACCCTGCCCGGTTCATCGCTTGAAGAAAATAACGCTCTGGGTAACCTGACGGAAAACGAACTGCTGTCTATTCCGGAAATCTACAATACAGCCCGCCGCACCGGACGGGGAGAATTAGACGAACATTCATTAACTTCCAACAGCGCCGAAATCGACGTGAATTTTTCACTGCGGGAAAGGAACCGGCATGAATTCATGGCCGATGTTCGGGAAACCTTGTCCCGCATACCGGGCATCGCGTTCACCGTCGGACAGCCTCTGGGTCACCGGATCGATCATATGCTCTCCGGAACAAGGGCAAATATTGCCATTAAACTATTCGGTACCGACCTGAATAAAATGTTTTCTGCAGGGAATGAAATTAAAAACGCCATAACGGACATTGAAGGGCTTGTGGACGTCAACGTCGAACAGCAGGTGGAAACGCCCCAGATACAGATCCGCGCCAGTCTGGACAGGCTTGCGCATTATGGAATCACCGTCGGTGAATTTAACGAATTCGTGGACATTGGCATCGGCGGAAAAAAATTGGCCGACATTTATGAAGGCCAGCGGCGATTCGATCTGGTCTTACGGCTGAAAAGCGATTTTACGGAAACCATGGAAGGCATCGGGTCCGCGTTGATTGACGCGGAAAATGGGAAAAAGGTTCCTCTGGAACAGGTCGCCGATATTGTATCCGTCGCCGGGCCGGGCTCGATCAGCAGGGAAAATGTCCAACGGAAAATAGTCGTATCCGCCAATGTTTCGGGACGCGATTTGCGGAGCGTCGTCGAAGACATCAAAGAACATATCGGCGAAAAAGTTCAACTGCCGGAGGGTTACCGGGTGGAATATGGCGGCCAGTTTGAAAGCGAGGCCAGCGCGTCCAGAACGCTGTTGATGACGTCGGTCATCGCAGTCTTTGTCATTTTCATGCTGTTGTTTTTGGAATTCAGAAACGTTAAACTTTCAGGCATCATTTTGTTGAATTTACCGCTGGCTCTGATCGGAGGGGTTTTTGCCATCGCGCTCACTTCCGGCGTCCTGAGTATTCCTTCGATTATAGGATTTATCACGCTTTTCGGCATAGCAACCCGGAACGGGATATTGCTGATTTCAAATTATCAGCGTTTGCGGAAACAGGGAGTTTCTTTGTATGAAACCGTAACCCGCGGTTCTTCCGATCGGTTGAACGCGATTTTGATGACCGCGCTCACGGCTGGACTGGCTCTTATTCCTCTTGCTTTGCGGGGCGATCTTTCCGGAAACGAAATCCAGAGCCCTATGGCTATTGTCATTTTAGGCGGTCTGCTTACTTCGACTTTTCTGAACATTTACCTGGTTCCGGTT
Organism: Bacteroidota bacterium; assembly: GCA_037441945.1. Lineage (GTDB taxonomy): Bacteria > CLD3 > CLD3 > SB21 > JBBIRG01 > JBBIRG01. The sequence continues at coordinate 8,572 of JBBIRG010000033.1, forward strand.
GTCTACAGCATCCTGTGCAACCGCGGCATTATCAAAGAGAACAAATTATGAAACGGATTATATTGTTCATGGTTCTGCTGACGTTCCACTCCGATCTTTTTTCTCAGCAGAATATCGAAACCCTTCTTGCCGAAATTGAAAAGAATAACTTCGCACTTTCGGCATTGCGCCAAAACATTGAAGCTGAAAAAACAGGCGTCAAAACCGGCGTCTATATCCCGGATCCGGAAATCGAGTTTGGAGCGCTTTGGAGCGATCCTGCCGTTTTCGGCCGTCGTACGGATTTCAGCGTCAAACAATCATTGGATTTTCCTACGGCCTATTTTTACAGAAGCCAGATTTCTGAATTAAAACGAAATCAGACGGAACTCGAATATGTCATGAAACGCAGGGATATTTTTCTTCAGGTCAGACGAATTTGCGTTGATTTGGTTTATCTCAATGCCATGAAATCTGAACTGGCTAAAAGGTCGGAACATGCCGGGCTCATCGCCGGATCGTATCAGAAAAAGTTCGAATCCGGTGAAGTGAATGCGCTTGAATATAATAAGTCTCAAATCAATCGCTTGCACCGAATCAAAGAACAGGAATCTCTGGAAATTGAGAGAAACGATTTGCTGGCCGAGCTGGCAGGACTGAACGGCGGCTTGTCTGTTGATTTAAAGGATAGTATCATGGTTTTTCCGGATATCGGCGCTGATTTCCGGCAATGGTACGAAAATGCGGAAAAAGAAAGTCCGGTCATTCAATGGTACGGGCAGGAAATCGCTGTCAGCCGGAAACAGGAAAAATTAAGCGCCGCCTTGCGTCTGCCGAAACTCCAGATAGGATACATGAGCGAAAAAGCAGCCGGACAAGCCTACCGCGGAATCGTTTTTGGCATATCGGTTCCCTTATGGGAACACAAAAACACGACAAAATATTCAAAACTGAAAACCACCGCGCTGGCCGCTGAAGAATTGGACGTGAAAAATCAGCTGCATAACAAACTGAAAGCTCTGCATGCAAAATCCGCCCACCTGCAAAAAATGATTTCAGATTACCGAAAACAAATTGTGAAGTATAACCATGATCATCTGCTGCAAAAAGCTTTCGAAAAAGGCCAGCTTTCTTTGTCGGAGTATATTAATGAATTGTCGTTTTTTTACGAAAGCGTGAACCGGCTTCTGGAGATGGAAAAAAACCTGAATCATGCCGTCGCAGAAATGTACGGGCTTCAGTAAAAGAGTATTTGGATCCATGTTTCCGGGAAGATACAGGGCTGTTGTCGCCGAAATCAGCTTAAAACAATAAAAGGACTCCGCTTTCGCGGAATCCTTTTATCAATCTATAAGAAGGTGAAAGGAAAGGGACGTTGTTGAATCAGTAGCCGGCCAGTTCGATCTTTCGCTTGATGGTTTCGACGTCGTCCTTGATCTTCGGGTTCTGGCTCATCATTTCCTCAACGAGTTTGCAGGCGTAGATTACGGTTGAGTGGTCGCGGCCGCCGAAATGAAGGCCGATGGTTTTCAGGGAACTGCCGAGAATTTCCTTGGTCAGGTACATGCAGATCTGGCGCGCCTCGGCGATTTCTTTTTTCCGCGTTTTGGCTCTCAGCAGGTCGTCGGGAATGTTGTAATATTCGGCGACGGTTTTCTGGATCACCTCGATCGAGAGGTTTTTTTTCTTGATGGCGATCGTATCCTTCAGCACCGATTTGGCGACGTCGAGCGTCAGTTCGGTGTTCGTGATGGAAGCGAACGCGAGCAGTTTGATCAGCGAGCCTTCCAGTTCACGGATGTTGGAAGTGATGTTCATGGCGACAAATTCGCAGACGTCGGGCGAGAGAAATACGCCGTCTTCCTCGCTGCGTTTCTGGAGGATCGCGATGCGCGTTTCGAGATCCGGCGGCTGGATGTCGGTGACCAATCCCCACTGGAAACGGGAGATCAGCCGTTCTTCAACCTGCTTGAGTTCTTTCGGAGGCCGGTCGGACGTAAGGACGATCTGCTTGCCCATCTGGTGCAGCGTATTAAATGTGTGGAAGAATTCTTCCTGCGTTTTTCCTTTATCGGCAAAGAACTGGATATCGTCCACCATGAGTAGGTCGAAATTGCGGTACAGCTTGCTGAAATTCTGCACCTTGTCGTTGCGGATCGCGGCGACGAACTCGTTGGTGAAATTCTCGCTGGTGATATAGCTGATCCGCTTTTCGGGATATTGTTTGCGGACATAGTTGCCGATGGCCTGCAGCAGGTGAGTTTTTCCGAGGCCAGCACCGCCGTAGATGACTAAAGGATTGAACGAAGTTTTGCCGGGTTTTTCCGCGACAGCTATAGCGGCGGCTTTCGCGAATTTGTTGCCGTTGCCTTCGATGAAATTATCGAAAATATACCGCGGATTCAGGTAGGTGCCGGGCAGTTCGTTGGAGGTAACGGCCATAACAGGTTCATCATCACGGCTGACAGACTGAGCGGGCAGCGCGGACGGGACATCGGCTTTAAGGAAACCGTAATGCTCATCGCGGATAATGTACTGGACGGACCAATCCTGGCTCAGGATTTCCGATAAGGAGGAATGGATCAGCTGGCTATACCGGCTGTCTAACCATTCAACGAAAAACTGGTTCGGCGCGGCTAGTATCAGTTTATTCCCTTCGATTCCCAGAGCTTGAAT
>JBBIRG010000034.1:0-11217 GCA_037441945.1 Bacteroidota bacterium
GCGATGGTCTTCGCCTTCGGAAACAAACACAATCACTTGGCCGTCCACCGCCGACAGCGCAATCGGCGTAGCGGCTTACAAAAACAAAAGCGGCGATACGAACATCAACAGTTTCAGCGGCCGCGGAACGCGCATCGATAACGTGGGAACGGTTGTTGTCGCCGCTCCGGGAAGTACCGTCTATACCATCGGGCGCAACGTAACCTTTACACCATTCGGTGGGACGAGTTCCGCCGGGCCGCATGCCGCGGGAGCCGCCGCGCTGCTTCTGCAGGCCGATTCAACATTGGGACACGCCGGCGTCAAATCACTGCTTCAGTCCGGAGCTATTTCTGATTCGTATACCGGAACTGTGCCAAACACAACCTGGGGATATGGTAAATTGCGCATACTAAATTCGATCATGCCGCTGCTGGTGGATGTTGTTCCGGTTGATCCAAAGCCGGTTCGAATTATACTTTATCAGAATTATCCCAATCCCTTCAATCCTTCGACTGTCATCAGTTATCAGTTAGCCGTGAACGGCAGGGTGTCGCTGAAAATTTTCAATATACTGGGACAGGAAGTGCGTACGCTATATAATGGCTTTCAGCAAGCCGGCATGCAGCAATTGCGCTGGGACGGACGGGATGAAGCGGGCAGGGAGGTATCCAGCGGGATTTATATTTACCGGCTTCAGGCGGAAAATTTTACACAGTCCCAAAAAATGCTATTAATCAAATAATCCTTTTTTGCGGAGTAAAAGAAATTGAATTCATCGCCGGACACTAAATTTCTGCTTCCGGAAAAATTAGCGCGCATTTCCAGTCTGGAACTCATCGCACGGCTGGTCGTAGAGGGATTTATCACCGGACTTCACAAAAGCCCGTATCACGGATTCAGCGTGGAATTCGCGGAACACCGCCCGTATATGCCGGGCGATTCCATCCGCAACATCGATTGGAAAGTATACGGCCGCACGTCCCGGTTTTATATCAAGCGGTACGAAGAAGAAACCAATTTAAAGGCTTATATTATCCTCGATTCAAGCACGTCGATGAAATATCAGTCCGGCGCGCTCAGTAAATTTCAATATGGCTGTTTTCTGGCGGCATCCCTGACCTACTTACTGATTCATCAGAAAGACGCGGCTGGACTCGCTGTTTTTGACACGCAGGTCAGAAAGATTCTTGCCCCGCGCGCAACCCGGAGTTATCTGAAAACCATCGAAGAAACACTTAATCAGATCGTACCCGGCGGGGAAACAGATATTGCCTCGAATCTTCACCTTATCGCCGAACGCATGACAAGGCGAGGACTAGTGATCGTGATCAGCGATCTTATGGACGATCCGGAAAAAGTGATGATGGGACTCAAACATTTCCGGCACCGCCAGCATGAGATCATTGTTTTTCATGTACTCGATCCGCAGGAACGCGAGCTGAATTTTCAGGGCGACGTTCTATTCGAGGACATGGAATCCGGCGAACGGCTGTCCACTCAGCCCTGGCATATCCGTAAGGATTACCGAAAAGCGATGGCAAGTTTTACTGAGTATTACCGGCGGGCCTGCCGCGAAAGGCGCATTGATTATGTTTTACTCGATACGGAAACATCCTTTGAAATCGCATTGATGGAGTATTTGATTAAACGGACACGAATGCGATAAAATATACACTAACCGCAGAGGCGAAGGAAGAAAAGCGGAGGAAAAACTATTTACAGCAACCATCGGCGAGTTCGCGAAAGGAAATTATTTACCAAAACACCAGTAAGACACAAAATATTTTATAAGTGAAATGTTGATAATAACTTTGGTTTTACACTGCGGTTTTCTGTGCGTTTTGCTCTGCGGCTCTGTGTGAAAAAGTCATGGCAACAAACTCACAAAAGCGATGTCTCTCAGGAACGCGTCCGCCGACTGCTTGATATTTTCTAACGGGCTTTTTTGATCGTGGACTAATTTGTTAAAAAAATCGGATTTCATTTTTTTATAATTCCATACGTGAATCGGCATTGCGCTAAACGCTTGCGACAGGTCGTCCATTTCGGTGAAGCTACGCGATTCGACCAGCGCGTCGAACTTGTCTTTCGCGATCTAAAATGAACGTTTCTGATAGATTTGCTACTGCAACAAACAGAGCATTCTGTTTTTTATCTTGTCGCTTTCATGAAGGGATGACTGCAGGCAGCCAAACTGTTTCCTATGGCTCAGGAAATAATAACCCGAAAATATCCAGATCAGTAGGATCAGTCTGTTGCTTACGAATAATGTCAGCATGAGCGACAGGACGCGTTTTACGGTCAGATTTTTTCGATGAGAAATAATGTCTGGTTGTATTCGACCGGCGATCCGTTTTCAACGAGAACTTTCAACACTTTACCGGTGACTTCAGACTCGATTTCGTTCATGATTTTCATTGCCTCGATTATGCAGAGCGTCTGGCCGGGTTTGATGATAGTTCCTGTTTCAGCGTACGGCTCGGCGTCGGGCGAAGGGGAACGGTAAAATGTTCCGACGATGGGCGATTTGATTTCAATGAAATTGCCCGCGTCCACCATATCCGGAGGACGTTCCGTTTTCGATTTCTGGATGGTTTCGGGACTTTCAAACTGCACGCCGGCGGAGGATGTTGCGTGGGGATAATACATGGCTTGCGGCGATATGGTCTGCGCGGCGGACGTAATCATTGTTCCGCCGGGATATTTGCTGATCCGTATGCGAAATTTGCCCTTGGTTTTGGTGGCTTCATGTTCGATCTCAATTTCACTCACCTGGCTTTCATCAATCATTTTGATTAGCTTTTTCAGTTCGTTGAGATCCATGAGGATGTCCTTGGTTAACGGTAAATGAATTTATTTTACCCGCTCAAGATATTCGCCTGATCGTGTATCGACTTTTACGGAATCCCCTTCGTTAATGAAAAAGGGTACGTTGACGGAGAAGCCGGTTTCCAGTTCCGCCGGTTTGGTCCCGCCGGTGACGGTGTCGCCGCGCACGCCGGGCGCTGTCTGGACGACCTTGAGTTCCACGGTGATCGGCATTTCGATGTTGACGACGTTGCCCTCGTAGAACAGAATTTTCGGCGTAACGCCTTCCTTGAGAAAATGCGATGCGTCGCCCACAACGTCGGACGGAATACCGACCTGCTCGAATGATTCATTGTCCATAAAGTGGAACATGGCGCCGTCGTTGTATAAAAATTGCATGTCTTTGGATTCGGTGCGGACTTCGTCGAGCTTGTCGTGCGAGCGGAACGTTTTTTCGATTACCCGGCCGGTCTTTACGTTTTTAAGCTTCGCGACGACGAACGCGCGCCAGTTGCCGGGATTGCGGTGCTGGAATTCGGTAACGATATATAAGTTTCCGTCCATTAAAATGGTCATGCCGGTTCGGAATTCGGATACAGACGCCATGTTTCTCCTTGTTTCAGGTTGCCGTTCTTAAAATTATATAATTGGAGAAATATAAATGATAATAGAATAAAGTCAATAAAAATGATTAAGCCGCAATATACCGGAAGAGGTTTACAGGAAGGGACTTGTGAAATTTGTTTTGAGCGTATGGTGGAGATTGAATAATGGGATTTATCTTGATTTTCCTTTTATAAATAAACTGTTAAACTGAATCGGACAGCCTGCTGACCGAATCCGTAGCCGAAAGTTTTTCTTTTGGTCGAATCAATTGTATCTAATGTGCTTTTATTTTTTTTGTCCATTCCTTACCGATTAGAGGAGAACCATGAATATACAACAGAACTGACAATTTAATAAATATTTATTCAAACTTTCGGTTCGATAAATTATTCATTTTCATCTTTATCATTTGCTAGTAAACCTGAATCCTATTCTCAAGGCGTTCTTCTCAAAAAAATGTCACTTGGAAGGAATCATTGCGCCTTCAAATGACTGAAGCGTAAAATAATTCGATATTATGGAACCGCACGGCTTTCGTGCCTTTGGCGAACGGGCTTTTAATTTGAGCGGAGCTATCCATTTGTGCATGGAGGGATAAAGAGAGAATATTGTATGAAATAAATATAATGAAAAATACCTGAAGAATAATTATTTCCTTAGAAAGTGATTCTGAAGCTTAATAAATAAAATATTTATAATAACAATACCATATTACGATCTTATGATTTTTTTCCAATCCGCCATCTCACAATTCGATAGAGGATATATATTGCGATGAAGCCTGAAATGACAATGACGGCCGCCGTATTGTATTGTTCTAGAATCGCGTCGAACGCCTGCCAGTTATCGCCCACGAGATAGCCTCCATAGATCAGCGCGCCGTCCCATAGGCACGCGCTGAGTAGTGCCAGCGGAATGATTTTCCGGCGGTCAAGGTGCGCCATACCCGAAAACAGTGAAATCACCGAACGCAGTCCGCTGAGGAACCGGTTGAATAAAATGATTTTATATCCATACTTCTGAAACCATTGTTCGGCTTTCTCAAAATTCGATTTCGGAAACCATTTCCAGTTTTTACGGAGAAAATATTCCTTGCCGAAATGCATACCGATGTGGTACATCGTCATAAAGCCGAGAAGATTACCCAGCGTGGCCGTGAAAAAAACGGCGAAGTAATTCAGTCGTCCCGTACCGACCATGTAAGCGGCAAACACGGTGACGGTGTCGCCGGGAATCGGCGGAATGCAGTTCTCTAAATATCCGGCAAAAAAAATGATCAAATAGATCCAGCCGGAATCCAATTCCTTAATGGCCTCGAGAAATGCTTCTATTGAAAATCCGTCCATTCGGGTACTTTTTTGTGGGCTTTATCTTGTTATCTTGGTTTTTCGGGACTCAAGGTTAAGTGATTTTTTACTGAACCTTCATCCTTCGACTCAGTTCAGGATGAAGCTAAAAAACACACAAGACCTGTAGTGGATTTACTCCACGTTCTGTAATTGTTCGCGCAGTTTCTCAAGCTCTTCCTTGACGGAAACGACTGTATGGATAATGGCGGCATTCGGCGATTTAGAGCCGATGGTGTTGACCTCGCGTCCCATTTCCTGGATCAGGAACGTCAGCTTGCGGCCAACTTTTGCGTCCTTTCCACAAATCAGGTTTTCAAACATCTGACAATGACTGCGGAAGCGCACGATTTCTTCGGTGATATCGACTTTATCCGCGATGATGGCGATCTCGAGATTCATACGCTGAGGGTCAATCTCCGGACGGTTGATGATTTTCTCGACGCGTTCCTGTAGTTTTTTTAATTCTTCCTGAACCGTATTTTTTGACATTTCCTCGATGCGGTTAATGAGATCAACGCATTGCGCCGTCCTTCCAAGCAAGTCTTTCGAAAGTTCTTCGCCCTCGAGTTGGCGCATACGGTTCAGTTCATCCATGGCGGCATCGATGGCGACTAAAATTTCCCGCCACAGCGCGTCGAATTGCTCGTCCTGTCCGTTCGGCGCGAATATTTCGGAGAAGCTGAGCAAATGTTCCAGCCGGACTTCATCCTTGATTCCCGTATTACGGACGAGGTCGTTCAGCATGGCCGAATACTGCCTAACCAGCGTCGGATCGACTTTCAGTCCGGCCAGCGCGTAGTCGTCGGACTGGATATTGAGATTCAGAGAAACTTTCCCGCGCTCGATGTGTTTTTTTACGCGCTCGCGGACTTCGGCTTCCTTATAGACAAACATACGGGGACAGCGGTAAATCAGGTCAAGAAAGCGGTTGTTCAGCGAACGGACTTCGACGCTGATTACGGTTCCTTTCAGGGCGTGTTCGGTTTTTCCGTAGCCGGTCATGCTGTAGATCATAATGCGGGGTTCCTTCCGGTGTATAAGATACTGCGATTATTTATGTTTGTCCCTGAAGAAGGCGGCGGTTCGTTGTAATCCCGTTTCGACATCCACGCCCGGTTTCCAGCCGAGGATGCTTGTAGCTTTGTCATAATTTAGCACGCTGCGTTGCTGCTCGCCGGGTTTGGTTTCGCCGTGACGTTCTTCGGCGGTGGATTTGAGCTCGTCGCGCAGGACTCGGAACAGTTTGTTGACGTCCGTTTCAATGCCGGTGCCGATATTGAAGAAATCGGACTGCGGATGCTTCAGCGCAAGCAGGTTGGCGGCAACGACGTCATCAATGTAAACGTAATCGCGCGTCTGTGTTCCGTCGCCGTTGATGATCGGCTGTTCGCCATGCAGCATCTTGGAACAGAAAATGGCGACGACGCCCGCTTCGCCGTGCGGATTTTGCCGCGGGCCGTAAACATTGGCATAACGAAGAACGACATATTTCAGCCCGTACGTTTGCTGGTAAAAGAATAAATATTTCTCGCCGGTGAGTTTGGTGATGCCGTATGGGGAACAGGGACGCATCGGATGGTTTTCATCCGCGGGAAAATAATCCTGTTCGCCGTATATCGCCCCTCCGGTTGAGGCGAAAATGAATTTCTTGACCTGATGCTTAACAGCCATTTGCAGGAGATTCAGCATTCCCAGAACATTAACGTTCGCGTCGAAAATAGGATCGACAACGGATTTGCGGACGTCCATCTGCGCGGCATGATGGCAAATCACGTCAATTTTTTCCTTGAAAAAAATGTTCTCAATTTTGACGTCGCGGACGTCCATTTCATGGAATACGGCTTTCGGATGAATGTTTTCTTTTTTTCCCGTGATCAGGTTATCTACAATAATCACTCGGTGACCCTTTTCAATCATGGCGTCGGCGATATTGGATCCGATAAATCCCGCTCCGCCGGTAATGAGTATGTTCACGTCAAAACTCCAGTGTTAATAAAAAAGTGCGTTTTCAGGCGGACAATTTAATAAGATTTCCCGAACATACAACTTAAAAATGAAAATTCATTTTGCCGCTAAACTCCAAATCACAATGAAATAAAATCAAAGTACAACTCACATTTGTGGTCTTTAGTCTTCATTGATTCAGTGTAAATAATGTTAATCGGAAATTCCTTTTATAAATCTGACTTAGTTCTTTGGAACGGAATATGATAAATTCTACATATTTAGTCAGGATAAGTAATAAATCCCCTGAAAATTAGAAGATGATATTTTCCAGATGCTGGAAATTCGGAGGCTGATCTGAGAGACGCACCGTGATCAGATCGAAACGGCAGTCTTTTCCTGAAATCTGTTTTTTCCAGAGGTAATGTTCAGCGCATCGCCGGAGGGCGTTCTGTTTGTATACGCTTATTTTTTCCTCGGGTTCTCCGAATCCCGCGCCGGCGTTTTCATGAACGGTTTTGATTTCAACAAATACGATGGTGTTATCTTTTTCAGCGATGATGTCGATCTCGCCGTTACGGCAGCGGTAACGGCGGTGAAGAATGCTGTATCCGTTTTCTTCAATAAATTCAGCCGCGAGATTTTCGCCATTAATGCCTGTTTGATGCCGTTTTCCGAGATTTTTCACAGGTTTCCAATCAGGACGCAGACCTGGTCTTCGATCCGCTTGATGGATTCGTAATTGTCTTTCGGAAAATCATTAGTCAGCATGCAGAAGGCAATGACGTCGCGGTTCTTGGTTTCGATATAGCCGCTTAATCCGCTGATACCCCACAGGTAACCTATTTTCATCCGGCTGCGGTTGATCGGCCCGTCGTTTTTCTTAAACCGTTTTCTTTCGGAACCGTCGACTCCGCCGATGCTCAGCGAGGATACGAATTCCGATGAAACGGAAAAACGCTTATACATATATTCGAGCAGACGAACCTGCGCGCGGGGCGTCATTTTATTTTGGCGGTCAAGTCCTGAGCCGTCGGTCATGACCACGTCGTTTGTATCAATACCGGCCGATGTTAGAAAAGACCGTATGGCGCGGATGCCCTTTTCATCGGTGCCGGGAATGCCGAAGGTCTCCGCGCCCATGATCATGCACAGCTGACCCGCGGCCTGGTTGTTGCTCCATTTATTGACGCCGGATATGATGTAGCCGAGGTCGTATGAATAGGATTCATGAAACAGTTTCGCGCTTTTCGGCGTGATGCCTTGTTTGATTTCTCCGGTTATGCTGATGCCCATCTTTGCCATGGTTTCTTTCAGAATTCTTGCGGCGTAAAACGGCGGATCGTTGACCCGTTTATAAATCGTAAATTCCAGTTCGTCCGAACCAATCGTTCCGCCGACATAAAGGGTTACCTGTTCTTTGCTGAACGTTGCGGAAACATTGTTGTGATCGATCGTCACGCCGGAACCGGAATCGGTCGTCAGGGTGCGGTTCACAATCCGGAACATATCCGACGCCGGTATAGTAAATACTTTCGCGGTATCGCCAGGAATGCCTGGACGCACGCCGATTGTCACGGTATTGAAATTGAATGACAAAGCGCTGCCGATAGCGGCGTACGCGCGGTCGTTGACGATCGCGTTCGGATTGTCGGACAAATACGAATCGTCGGCGATCAAGGAACCGCGTATTTCGCGGACGCCTAAAGCGTGAAAATGATAGACCGTTTTCAGCATCATTTCGGTATTGAAATACGGGTCGCCGTAGCCTTTCATATATAAAGGCCCGTAGATCACGCTGTCCGCCACGGAATCGCGGTAAAAAAAAGCCGTCTTGAAAAAACGGTTTTTCCCCCAACGATCGAGCGCCGCCGCGGTGGTGACAAGTTTCATACACGACGCCGCGCTCAGAAGACTGTCGGCGTTGTATTCGTAAAGTACCTGCCCGGTGTTCAGCGATTGAGCGATAAATCCGGCTCTGGCGTTTTTTATCAGTTTATGCGATAGGATTTTATCAAAGCGCTGTGACAGAGAATCGAGATAATCCTGACGGTAAGGATTTTGCGCGGAGAGCGCCGCCGAAACAATGAAAAGCTGTAGTAGTAAACGCTGTAAAACCGAATGAACCGTTATCACAACAGATAGGTTGTCTGGATGAAGGATTTATTTATGGGGATCAGCGGACAGTACCGAACGGGGAATGAACTGGTAAACCCGTTCACCGGATCGGACGAGGCTGTATTTTTCGCGAGCGACTTTTTCGATATACGTCAGGTCCCATTTCAGTCGTTCGCTTTCGGTTTTCAGCAATTCCTGTTCGGCTTTTAGCCTGTTGATCTGAGATTCCAGCTGATGCTTCTGACCGGCGATGATTACGCGCTGGTAAACGCCGTAAGGACCCGTCAGGATGGAAATGAAAATGATAATCCCGATGATCCACAAAACAATCCGGATTCGTTTTTTCCGTTTTTCCGGATCCATAATGTGCCGCTTAAAAACTGACATAACATAATATAAACAAAGACTGCCGAAAATCCAAAGAAATTCGGCAGTCCGTGATTTTTTTTTTGTGTATTTACCGCTTAAAGGCTTTTGCGCCTAAGAACTGCGCCTGGGCGCCCAGTGAATCTTCAATACGCAATAGCTGGTTATATTTTGCAATTCGGTCGGTACGCGAGGCAGAACCGGTTTTTATCTGGCCGGTATTCAGAGCAACGGCGATTTCGGCGATCGTAGTATCCTCGGTTTCGCCGGAACGGTGGCTGATGATGGATGTGTATCCCGCGCGATGTGCCATTTGGACGGTTTCCATGGTTTCGGTGAGCGTGCCGATCTGGTTGACCTTGATCAGGATCGAATTGGCGACGCCCATATCAATGCCTTTGGAGAGATATTTCGGGTTGGTGACAAACAGATCGTCGCCGACAAGCTGGATTTTATTGCCTAATGTTTCGGTCATCAGTTTCCAGCCGTTCCAGTCGTTTTCGGCCAAACCGTCCTCTATGGAAATGATCGGGTACTGGCGCACCCAGTTTTCCCAATATTTAACCATTTGCGCGGGCGTCAGTTTCGTCTGGTCGGATTTTTTGAAAACGTATTTACCGTTCATGAAAAATTCGCTCGCCGCCGGATCGAGCGCGATCATGACGTCTTTACCGGTTTTGTATCCCGCGACGCGGATCGCTTCGAGAATGACTTCGATTGCTTCCTCGTTGGATTTGAGGTTCGGCGCGAATCCGCCCTCATCGCCGACGGCGGTATTATATTTTCTCCCTTTCAGGACGGCTTTAAGATTATGGAAAATTTCAGTTCCCATGCGAAGCGCATCATGGAACGATTTCGCTCCGACGGGCACGATCATGAATTCCTGGAAATCGACATTGTTATCGGCATGCGCGCCGCCGTTAAGAATGTTCATCATCGGAACGGGAAGCGTATTAGCCTGTTTGCCGCCGAGATATTGATAAAGCGGAAGTCCGGTTTCCGAAGCCATTGCCCTTGCGCAAGCGAGACTGACTCCTAAAATAGCGTTCGCTCCGAGTTTCGATTTAGTCGGCGTGCCGTCAAGAGCGATCATTTTCTGATCAAGTCCGTACTGGTCCTCGGCGTCAAAATGAGACAAATGCTTTGCGATAACAATGTTTACGTTTTTCACGGCTTTCAGCGTGCCTTTGCCGAGAAACCTGGTTTTATCTCCATCGCGGAGTTCCACCGCCTCGTTTTCCCCGGTGGATGCGCCGCTGGGAACAATCGCACGGCCGAATCCCCCGCCTTCCAACTGTACTTCGACCTCCACGGTCGGGTTGCCGCGCGAATCAAGTACTTCTCTAGCGAAAATTGAGTGTATACAGCTCATGGTCATCTCCTTAAAAAATCATTGAGGGTTAAAAATTATTGAGGGTTATTTATTGCGATTGCGGTTATATTCAATAAACCGGATGAGACTCGTTTTGGCTTCGGATTCCTGAAAATGCGCGAGAGCCTGAATCGCCCGGCCGGAATGAAAATTGATTTTTTCCTGAGCATAATCCAGACCGCCGTAGTCGGCGACGAAAAGGTTGATCTCCCGGAGTTCCTTTCGATTAAGCCCGCGCCTGATTCTTGACAGGACCGATCGGACTTCGGAACGTGTCGCGCGGTTCAGCGCGTGAATGATGGGTAACGTGAGGTTGCGTTCTTTAAGGTCGCGTCCTTTGGATTTGCCGATTATGGACTGATCGGCGGTATAATCGAACAGATCGTCCCGGATCTGAAAGGCGATTCCGGCATGCAGTCCGTATTCACGGAGAGCCGAACGGTCACGCGCGCTGCCTCTGCTGGCGATGGCGCCGAGTTCGCAGGAACAGGAAATAAGGGCGCCGGTTTTGTCGGCGATCATTTGAAAATAGGTCGTTTCGTCCATATCTAATTTACGGCTGCGTTCGTTCTGAAGAAGTTCGCCTTCACTGGCGCGTCTGGCAATTTCGGCAACCAAAGCCGTTGCTTCAAGATGATGCGTGTCGGCCATGCAGATCAGAGCGTTCGCCAG
>JBBIRG010000035.1:0-5639 GCA_037441945.1 Bacteroidota bacterium
TCACGGCCTGCCGGATGAAAACACCCGTGAACCATATCTGATCCCAGTTGACGTGAGCGGCAAAGACCTTCAATATGCCGTCAGCCTGAACAACGTATATTCCAAACTCAATGAATATCCCACAAAAAAAGTGTCAGTATTTTTAGATGCTTGTTTCAGCGGCGGCGCGAGGAATAAAGGATTGCTTGCGGTGAAAGGAATCAAATTAGCGCCAAAAGAAGAAAAACTGACTGGAAACATGGTGGTCTTCGCGTCCAGTTCCGGCGAAGAATCATCGGCGGTTTACAGTGAAAAACAGCACGGCTATTTTACTTATTTCCTTCTAAAAAAATTGCAGGAGACCAGCGGCTCTGTTTCTTTTAAGAATTTATCGGATTATCTGGTTCAAAGTGTTCAGAAAGAAACCGGACTTTCGGGAAAAATACAGACGCCGAATATCAGCGTCAGCCCGGCGATTCAGTATGGTTGGGAAAACTGGAAGTTGAAGTAGGTATGATTTATAAATTTGATTTTTAAACAGAATCCAAAGTAACGACCGATTGTCCACTGTGAAACTTGCAGAGAGGCCGACAGAATTTATTTATGTATAACTCCAAACCCATCACCGCAATCATTCCTGCCGCAGGCATCGGGAAGCGGATGCAGCCTGTTTTCGGGCACACGCGCAAACAATTTATTCTTGTTCATGAAAAACCGATTTTATATCACACCCTGCGTGTTTTCCAGCAATCCGGTATAATCAGCGATATCATTCTGGCCTGCGAAAAAGACTGGATCGGGTTTGTCGAAAAAGAAATCGTGGTTCCGTACGGTTTAACAAAAATAAAAAAAATCATCGAAGGCGGCGCTCATCGGCAGGACAGTGTTTACAACGGCTTGAAAGCTATTGATAGCGCGGATATCGTGCTGGTACATGACGGCGTGCGTCCGATTGTGACGGAAGATCTGATCCGCCGCACGGCAGAGTTGTGCTCGGTGCATGGCGCGGCCATTGCAGCCGTGCGCGTAAAAGATACGATCAAGTCGCAGAATCCACAGCAATTTGTCGAACAAACCATCGACCGCTCCAATTTGTGGCAGGTGCAGACGCCGCAGTGCTTTGATTATCATTTGCTGAAGAAGGCATTTGAAAAAGCGTACGCCGATTCGTTTTACGGGACCGACGAATCGATGCTGGTCGAACGGATGGGCCATCCGGTGAAAATCATCGAAGGCGATTACCGGAATATTAAAATCACGACGCCTGAAGATATCGCGCCGGCGGAATTGTTTCTGAAATAAGACCGTCAGATTAGATGGTAAGACTCAGGCGCACGAAAGTATAAAGAAACCTTGAAAAAATATTACTCAATCAACTTTGCGATAACGTACCCAGATGCGAGTCCCGTTAAAAAAACGATCATGAGCAGGCGGTAATTCAGAACGGTGCGGCCGTGCCCTGATTTGATTGCAACAATTGATACAAAATATCCAAGCCCGTTGATGATCCACAGAATGGAAGAACTCAGGATCGTGACCAGGGGCGGCCCAATAAAAGGGATCACTGCAATGCCGCTTAGGATGATGGCCCCAAGCCATGAAAATGCGCTAAAGATCAGACCGATGATCACCACCACGCCGCCGACGATGTGCTGATCCCAACCGAACCATTTGCCGAAAATAATCAGCAAAATAATGGCGCTCCACAGGATCATCATTTTTTTAGTGTCGCGGAAGAAAGCGCCCGTCCGGCTGACAAGGATTCTTCGCCCAAGCTTCAACCGGCGCCGGAAGCGGCTTTTAGCTCGCTTCGGCAGACCCGGAATTACTTCCGTTATGTCTAAATGAATATATTCGCTGAGTTCGGCGGAAGTTGTCGGCAGTGTATCCGATGGCGGCCGATTCTCGTTGTCGTTGGGGTTTATGTTTTTTTCGTCTTTCATTAAATTCTAATAAATTCTTATTCATTAAATAAAAACGCAGACGCTGTCAGGATCCAGAACGATTTAGTCGCTTTCAACTGGTTGATCCGGCAGGAGACGTCCACGCGAGCGATACGGTATATGTCCCCGAATCCGAGTCCGAGTTCAATCAGCGGTTTTTTGGCGTCGAGCGCCGGATAAGACAGGAACTGCTCCGTGCGCTTTGATATTTTCACGTAACCGACGCTGAGATTCGGGATCATGTCGATATATCCTTCTTTCAGGATTGGCAGTCCTGTTCGTTCCAGCCATGCCCCGCCGAAATTATGTTCCACCGTCATCGCCGCCATGTAATTGCCTTCCAGTTCGCCGAGCGCAACAGTTTTCAGCATATAAGGCAGGCTGCCGCCGTACAAGTCAAACACATATTGCCGAGGGACGGATTTCGTCGCATAACCCAGGTATAAACGGCCGTCTAAGGAACCCCGCCGGGTGGTCGGATAATGATACCGCGCCGACGCGTAATATTTCGTAAAATGAAAATCGCTTCGCAGTTGTTCCGGCGAGGAGTGAGAGACAAACCCGTCGAATATCCAGTATGGATTCCGCGGGGCGATACCCTTGCCGTTTCCGATACGGTATTTCCAATGAAGGGCCAGTTGCCGCAGCCGGCCTTCGTTCACGGGATAGACCGGTTTGTATTCATATAAAAAATGTACGATTCCGAATTTTGAATTCTGCCTGGCCGAACGGTCGTCGCGGTCGGTATATATCGCTTGTAGTTCCAGCGGATACACTGGTTTGATCTTCAGGAATAATTCATAACCGCGCGTATAGAAATAATGAAAATTATCGTACCGGTAACCGAGCGCGGTGAGCGAATTCATAAGCAGGTTGCCGCCGAGCAGGGATTCCTTATGCTGAAGATGATCATAATAGCGGCCGCCGAATCCGAATCGTCGGCTGAAAAAAGATTTTTCCGCTTCGACCATCCATTTGTGCCGTTTGTCCCCTAATCCGTACCCGTAATCGCCCCGCAGAGAAATCTGCCGCAAGTAAGGCCCCGCCGCGAGATCGTTACAACGGATGATGCCGCCGAGAAAAGGCCCTTCAACGCGGTTGAACCGCGGATTGGGCATGGGTGAAACGCCGAGCCGGAAATCTCTTTCCAGTTTTTCTTTTTCCCAGTCGTCCGGGTCGGGATAAGCGATTTTTCGGTTTTTCGGGAGGTTCATCAGGATTCGCAGACCGGCGGCTTCCCGTTCGCTCAGAGGCAGGAAACGTCCGGGGTTCCAGTAAGAAGAATCCCTGTAAAAAGCGATATGCGGGGTTTCTACGGGAGGGCCTGCAAATACGGAAGAAGGCAATACCGGATTAACCTCTGCTTCCACAACTTTCATTGCCGTCCGCCACATCCCGCTTTCACGGATGCCCATGAAATCAACATCTAATTGATAATAATATTCCATACTTTCCGGCAGCCAGCAATCGTTATCGTGAGAGGCATTGCGCTGGATCAGGCGAAACCGCTTCGGTTTCGGAAAGATCTTCACCGCTTCGTTTAAGGTTACATCCGCGCCAATAATGTGGAATGTGGAATCATGAAAATATAATTTTCCTTTCATCAACGGTATATGAGACGAAAGCGGTTTAAAAGTAACCGTCAGGGCTGAGGTTCCGTTCCATTCCGTTTTTTCCCCCAGTTCAAAAGCGTAATATCTGTCCGCGCCCTCAGACAGCGGTCCTGCGACGGACGCGTTGACTGCCGTAATATCCGGCGCGCTGAAATCGTAAATAAAGTCAAAAGAGTACGGCACATAATCGTCGATCAGCAGTTCATGAAGATTTCGTTTCGCCGTTTCGATGATCTTTATTTTCCCGTTATGTTTCCGGTTGACGTCCGCGTGTACCAGCAGGGCGCCTTTCATTTCGTATTGTCCGCTTTTCTCATTGTATTTATCGAAAAACGATTGCCGGAATATTTTCAGTCTCAGATTCTGAATCTGCTTACGGTTATCCAGAGCGGTTTTTTTTGCCCGCGCGATGACTTTTTCAGCGGTCAATTCGATTTCCTGTAAAACGGCTTCGTCGACGGGCAAAAGCATCGATAATGAGAACAAGGCCGAAAATAAAATTTTATTTTGAAAATTAAGATTCGATTTCATCGCGTCCTTTTGTTAATTGATTTTTAACGAATCGATAAAACGGCTCAGCGTATTCAGGTAGTCTGCGCCGCCGACGGATAAATAATTATTATGCATCGCTCCTTTTATGGGGTAATGGAACTTCGGTTCCGGAGCGGCTTCCAGTAAGTTGCGGCTCATGGCATAGGGAACCATCTCGTCATTTGTCCCATGAGCGATCATGACAGGCGATCGCGCGCATTTGATTTTTTCGATCGTAACAAACTGATTGCGTCCGAATAGGGCAAACGGGAAAAACGGCATGATCGTGCGGGCCATATCATGCTTGGACGTGAAAGCGGATTCGAGGATCAGCGCCCGGAAACGGCGACGGCTCGCAAGTTCCGCGGCGACGGCACCGCCCAGAGAAGTTCCGATAATAACAATCCGTTCCGGCGGGATGCTCAGCCGTTCGTTCATAAAGCGCACAACCGCTTCGCCGTCGAGATACAATCCGTTTTCGGAAGGGTGACCGGTACTTTTGCCGTATCCTCTGTAATCGAAAATCGCGACGGACAGCGATCTTCGGTAGAGCGCTGAAATCTGATCCATCCGGTGGGAATTATTACCGGCGTTTCCGTGACATAACAGCGCGGTCCATTGGGCCGAAGGGTTTTTAAAATACCATACATTCACTGATTGCCCGTCTTCTGTGGGCGCCATATGGTCTTCAAACGGCATAAAGGGGTTTAAGGGTTCTCCCGTTAATACTGACGGATGATACAGAGTCATATATTCAAACCACTGGATCAGCAAAAAAACGAAAACGTATGCCGATGCGCTGACGACAAAGATCTTGATCAGTGTGTTGGTCATGGCTTTATTTATAATTCATTTTTCCGCTAATGTAAAGCAAAGTAACGGATATGTCAATAAGTTTTGTAAATTTACATATTGCATTATTTTGGAATATATTTATATTGCATAAGTTTTACAGATATGAAAGGCTCAAGGCCTGTACGAATCAATATAAGGGTCCCCTATACAAAATGAGGCATTGAAATGGCGCGAAGGATTTTTTTTGCGGGCATCTTTTGCTTTTTGGCATCAAGCGTTTACGGACAAAACCATGATGATGTTCGTTTATCATTTATTCACTGGAATGATTTTCACGCGGCGAACATGTCCTACGAAATCCGACCGTCGAAAAACGATACATTCCGCTCTTACCGCGTCGGCGGTTCCGCATTGCTGAAAGCTTACATTGATTCGCTGAAACAGGCCAACGTAAACCCGACGGTTGTTTTTGCCGGCGATGATTTTCAGGGCAGTCCGATCTCTTCGTTTACGCGCGGGCAATCGCAGATCGACCTGATGAAAATGATCCTTCCCGACGTGCTGACCATCGGCAATCATGAATTCGATTACGGCAGCCTGCATTTTATGGACATGATACGCGAAACGCCGCTGAATTTCATTTCTACAAATATTTATTATCGAATGACCGATTCGCTGTATGTCCCCGCTTATTGGATACGGGATATCGAAGGCGTTCGCGTAGCGTTCATCGGCGGCATGACCGATGAACTGCTGATGCTGTCTTTGCCGTCCAACG
>JBBIRG010000035.1:5654-11072 GCA_037441945.1 Bacteroidota bacterium
ATAACTACCAAACCTGTATATGATCAAGTTGCCGCTACCATGCGAACGATTCGGATGACCGTGGGTGAACCCGACCTGTGGGTTGTTGTGTCGCACTGCGGCATTGACCAGGACACGGTCATGGCGCGGCTGATACCTGATCTGGACCTTATTATAGGCGCTCACACCCATACCGCTTTGTTCAAGGAAGTGCTTGTCGGGAAAACGCGTATTGTCCAGGCTGGGGTAAGGGGAAGGTATGTCGGCGAAATTAAAATGAAATATTCGAAGAAAAAGAAAACCATCCGAAATTTCCGTTACCAGCTGATTGAAACCCGTTCGCTGAGCCTGAAACCCGACTCGGCCATTGCCGCCATGGTTGCCCGGCAGGAAGGGATGATCGGCCGGGAACTCGATCAGGTGATCGGTGAATTGAAGGTGGACTGGAAAATGCCGCGCGATTTCGCGGAATCCAATCTGGGCAGTTTTGAAGCGGATGTTTTCAGGGAATACGCCGGGGCGGATATCGCATTCATGAATAACGGCGGTTTACGCAAGGAACTTTCCGCGGGACCGATTCGCGTACGAGATATATGGGAAATCAACCCTTTTAACAATACGTTGGTTATGATTACCGTCAAAGGATTTCAGTTACTGCCGATGATCCGTCATTCGCTTCATCACGCCGAATCGTTTGTCCAAGTCAGCGGATTATCTTATACCGCTCAAAAGAAATCGCGTAAAACCTATCATATCGTCGAAATAAAAGTGAACGGAAAATCCGTTGATCCGGACAAAGACTACACAATCGTCATGAACAATTATATGGGCATGCACATCGAAAATATTTTCGGACTTAAAAGCGAAAATCACCCGTTAAAGTATTTCGGCATTTCCGACCGCGATGTCGTCATTAATGCGATCAAATTGCGAAAAATCATTGACCAGGAAACCGACGGTCGCATCCGGTTTCTCGATTAAGGGAAAAAACTAAATGATATTCATAAGAAAATCAGCCATTTGCAGGCTGATTTTTTTTTATAAAATCTGAATTACTGCTTGAAAAAATGATATATTTTCCATAAGCTTTAAGGTTTGAAGGTATTGGACATTAACTCATAACTGAGGAGCCAACAATATGAAATTTACGGTGACCCAATCGGATTTGAACAAGGCGTTATCCCGCGTTATCGGCATCGTTCCGGCTAAAACGACGCTTCCGATTCTCAGCAATATCCGTATCCAGGCGGACCAGCAGTATCTTCATCTGACCGCATCGGATCTGAATGTATCCATTACCACACGGGTCAATATCGACGGCCTGACCGACGGAAGTTTGACTGTCCCGTCCAAAACATTTCATGATCTGGTCAAGAACCTGCCGAATATTCCCCTGCATATTGAAAGCGACGCCCAGAACAAACTTCACATCCGGTGCGACAAGGGGGATTACCGCATCGCTGGCGAATCGGACGACGATTACCCGGCGCTTCCCCACGATGACGACAAGGGTGTGCTGAAAATCGATTCCAAACAGCTTGCGCGGATGATCGCAAAAACCGTTTTTGCCGTTTCATCCGATCCGCTCCGCGTCGCGCTGACCGGCGTGTTTATGCAGCTCAGCAGCAACGAGTTCCGCATGGTCGCCACCGACGGCCACCGGCTGGCCAAGATTTCCTACGACCAGTTCGAAACCACCATCGTGGAACCGATGGATATCATCGTTTCCAGCAAAGCGCTAAATGAAGTCGCCAAGGAAAACCGCGACACGACAGCCATCGTTTTCGGCGAACATCATGTCTTATTTGACATCGGACATACTAAAATCTACAGCCGCATACTCGAGGAAACCTACCCCGATTACGAGCGCGTGATTCCCGTGGACAATGATAAATCCATGATCGTTGAAACCTCCACGCTGATCGACGCGTTCAAGCGCGTATCCATTTTTTCAAATCCTATAACCCACCAGATACAGCTGCAGCTGAGTTCCAAAGGACTCCTGCTGACCGCCGAAGACATTGACGGCGGGAATACCGGCGCGGAAAATATCCCCATCGAATACAAAGGCGATGCCATGAATATCGGATACAATTCCAATCTCGTCCTCTCCGTCCTGAACAACGTGGATACGCGTGAAATGAAAGTTGAATTCAAATCGTCGACCAGCGCCGGCGTCATTACACCGATCGACCAGCTTGAGCATGAAAACCTGATGTTCCTGATTATGCCGGTGCGGATCAATAAATAACGACAAGGCATGCGTATCAAACAATTGCGGATCAATCAATTCAGAAATTACGAGCGCGCCGGACTGGAACTGGATAACGCCATACATGTGATTCAGGGGGATAACGGGCAGGGAAAGACCAGCATTCTCGAGGCGATCCATTATGCCTGCCTCACCGGCAGTTTCAAGACGAATACGGACGGCCATGCCGTGAGGCACGGAACGGCCGGGTTCGATATCGAAGGCGATTTTGTTCATGACGATCAGGATACAGGCCTTCCCATCGAAAGTTCCGTCAGGGTCCTTTACAGTCCCGATTGCGGTAAAACGGTATTCATGGACGGGAAAAAAATAGACCGGCTGTCGCTGATGATCGGGATGTATCCGCTGGTGATTTCATCGCCGGAGGACGTGAATATTGTGAGCGGCGCGCCGTACGACCGGAGACGGTTTTTAGACCAGACGATCTCCCAGGTATCGCCGGTTTACCTGAAAGATCTTCAGGATTACCGCCAGTCCCTCCGCCAGCGCAACGCGCTTCTGCAGTCAGACGTCGCGCGGCTGGATTTGCTGGATGCCTGGGACACAACGCTAACGGAAACCGGCAGTCGCATCATTCAACGCCGAGTTGATTTTCTGGCAGGTTACGTCGAAATGGCCCGTAACGTCTATAGCCAATTGATCGATAACGGGGAAACAATCGGCATCCGTTATGAATCAACGGTACTGCCTCAACCGGCGGAAGCGCATGATACGCAATCCATTTCTCCGGAGAAGATCAAAGATGATTTCCGCATGAAAATCCGGAACAACCGGAAAAATGATCTTATCCGCAAAAGCACCGGCGTCGGACCGCACAAGGATGATCTCGGATTGTACCTGAACCACCAGCCGCTCAAATCCGTAGGATCGCAGGGTCAGCTGAAAACGTACGCCATTGCGCTGAAATTAGCCGAGCATCGTTTTTTATTTGAAAAACTCGACCGGAAACCGATCCTCCTGCTCGACGACGTTCTCTCCGAATTGGACGGCAACCGGCGCCGCAGGCTGTTTGATTATTTAGAAGGCGTTCACCAGGCTTTCGTCACATCCGCGGAACCAAAGTGCCTCTGGCCGGTAAACCGTGAAATCCGTTACTGGACAGCGCAGAACGGCCACATCCGCGCGGAGGCCTGACGCATGAAAAACGAAGCGAAAAAATTAGACGCCGTTTTGCATGAACTGATTCATAAGCTGGGGATCGCGGAAAAAATCAAAGAACAGAGCGTCATTACTGAATTTGAGTCCATCATGGGAACGGAATTTTGCCGTCGCGCCAAAGCTACAAGGATCGATCACGGCGTGCTTTATCTGGAAGTGATTAACAGCGTCTGGCGTCAAGAATTATATTATCAGAAAACGCTGATCATCGAACGGATCAACGGGGCGCTTGGCCCCGGAGCCGTCCGGGAAGTGGTGTTCCGGTGATTTTCAAGCATTGAACTTTTTCAATTATTCTTTAAAGGGATTATATGGTATTAGTCAAGGAAGAAGACAAAAGGAAAGCGGCCGATCAGTATGACGCGGATAAGATACAGGTTCTGGAGGGATTAGAACACGTACGCCGCCGTCCGGCGATGTACATCGGCGACGTGGGCACCCGCGGACTGCATCATCTTGTTTATGAAATCGTAGATAACTCTATCGACGAGGCGATGGCGGGATACTGCAACGAGATTCATGTTACGATTAATAAGGACAACAGCGTTACGGTAACGGACAACGGACGCGGCATCCCGGTCGATATGCACCCGACTGAAAAGAAACCGGCGGTGGAAGTGGTCATGACGGTGCTGGGCGCGGGCGGTAAATTCGACAAAAGCACGTACAAGGTATCCGGCGGTTTGCACGGCGTCGGAGCCTCGGTTGTGAATGCGCTGACCGAATGGTGCGAAGTCCGCGTCTCCCGCGGCGGAAAAATCTTCCAGCAGAAATATGAAAAAGGAAATGCGAAAACCAAAGTCCAGGAAATCGGCAAATCCAAGTCTACGGGAACCACGGTCGTCTTTCTGCCGGATAAAACGATTTTCAAAAAAATCAACTGGTCTTACGAAACCCTCGCCGGACGCCTGCGAGAACTGGCCTTCCTGAACCGCGACCTGAAGATCACGCTTGACGACGAGCGCGACGGCAACAAATCGGAATTTCATTATAACGGGGGCATCAGCGAGTTCGTCCAGTTTCTTGACGAGTCGCGTACGTCCCTGATGAAAAAGCCGATCTTCATATCCGGCGAAAGGGAACAGACGCCGGTTGAAATCGCGCTGCAATATAACGATTCCTACACCGAAAACGTATTCAGCTACGTGAATAATATCAACACCGTCGAAGGAGGCACGCATCTGTCGGGATTCCGCAGCGCGCTCACCAAAACGCTGAATACATACGCCGCGAAAAACAACCTGATCAAGGAAAAGGATAACATCGCAATCTCCGGAGAAGATACGCGGGAAGGGCTGACCGCCATCATTAATATCCGCGTGCCCGAACCGCAGTTTGAAGGGCAGACGAAGACGAAGCTCGGCAACAGCGAGATCAAGGGCATCGTGGAATCGATCATGAATGAAATGCTGGGCGAGTTCCTTGAAAAACATTCCTCGATCGCCAAAGCCATAATTGAGAAGTGCATTCTGGCGGCTCGTTCCCGGGAGGCGGCCCGCAAGGCGCGCGACCTGACGCGGAAGAAAAACGCGCTCGAATCGTCCAACCTGCCCGGCAAGCTGGCCGATTGTTCAATCAACGATCCGCAGTTTTGCGAAATCTATATGGTGGAGGGCGATTCCGCCGGCGGCTCGGCCAAACAAGGGCGCGATCGAAAATTCCAGGCGATCCTGCCGCTCAAGGGAAAAATCCTGAACGTGGAAAAAGCGCGAATCGATAAGATGCTCAGCAACGAAGAAATCGGCGTCATTATCAGCGCGCTGGGAACGGGCATCGGCGCGGATGATTTTAATTTAACCAATCTCCGTTACGGCAAAGTCATCATCATGACCGACGCGGACGTTGACGGGGCGCATATCCGCACGTTGCTGCTCACGTTCTTCTTCCGCCACATGCGCCCGCTGATCGAAAACGGCCACCTGTACATCGCCCAGCCGCCGCTCTACCGCTTGAAAAAAGGCAAGGAAGAAAAATACGCTTTCGACGATGAGGAAAAAGAACAGGCGCTG
>JBBIRG010000036.1:0-11031 GCA_037441945.1 Bacteroidota bacterium
GAACAGTTGTCCCGAGAACCGCTGACAGCGATACGTTTTAATTCGCTAAAATCCGTCCCGCAAACGCTGAGCGAGCGGCTGAACCGGCTGGGATTTTCATTGCAGCCGCTTCCCTTTTCACCGGATGCTTATCAGGTTACCTGCGAGCCGCAGTTGATCAGCAAGACTCTGGAACATTTTCTCGGATATTTCTACATCCAGAGTCCGGCATCGATGCTTCCGCCGATTATTCTGAACCCGGAACCAGGCGAAGCCGCTCTCGACATCGCCGCCGCGCCGGGTTCGAAAACGACGCAGATCGCTCAGATGATGAACAACGAAGGCCGACTCGCCGCGAACGAATGGGACGGCAAGCGCATCAAAACGCTTTCGCACAATCTCGACCGCATGGGCGTCCTGAACGCGGCGCTGATCAACATGGCCGGCGAACGCATCGGAAATCTTGCGCCGGAATATTTCGATAAAGCGCTCGTGGACGCGCCCTGCTCATCGCTCGGCGTTATCCATAAAGCGCCGCAGGCCGTTGAAAACATCCCACGGCTGAACCAGTTCGCCTACATCCAGGAGCGCCTGCTCATCAGCGCCCTGAAATCAGTCAAAACCGGCGGTTCCGTTGTCTATTCAACCTGTACCATCGCGCCGGAGGAAAATGAACAGGTTATCCAGCGAATAATATCACAATACCCGGTAGAGATTCAGGACATTCAGCTTCCGGCCGGGTTTGATTATGCGCCCGGATTCACGCGGTACGGTACGGAACAATTTGATCCGGCGCTGGCCAGAACGGTCCGTATCCTGCCAAACGAAATGAATCCGGAAAGTTTTTTCATCGCCCGGCTCGTCAAGACGGATACGATCCGGATACGAGAAACGCATGCGCCGTTTGCCAATCCCCATGTGCGTTACAAACTAACCGGCGCGGACAACGCCCGTCTCAGGCCAATGTTCGAATATTTCCGCCAGACCTTCGGAATTGATCCGGATATCTGGAACGCCTACGCCTTCCATGAAAAACCGGATGAAATCCTGGCGACCTCCAGGGCCTGGATGGAGGGCGAAACGGTTCTGAACAACCTGTACACGCATCGCGCAGGCATGCGCGCCGCACGAATGAAAAAAGAAAATGAATGGAAATTATCCACTAACCTGTCGCAGGTCATTTATCCCTCAATTACCGCCAACCGGGTGCACCTGCAGGATTTGACCGACGTTCAGACGTTTCTTGACGGAGGCATCATCCACAGGGATTTCGGAATTGAACGGGGCGGAGTCGTCGTGTTCGGCTTGGATTATCCGCTCGGATGCGGCGTCGTTTACAATGGCCGGCTGAAAAGCCAGATGCCGAAAAGCCGGAAAGTGATCGGACTGGATCCGCTGAGGTGAAACATCAAATGATGTTAATCACCTTGAATTCCGGAAAAGAATCCTATTTGTCTGCAATAAAATAGGGTCGTTATGTTTTTCCATTATACCGCTGATACCGGTTCTGGCAGGTGTTGCCGTAGATTTCTTTTGAGATATTGTACGTGCAAACCGTCGCCGATTTCATGCCCTGCAGGCAGAAGATCCGGTGATAAACATTTTCCGATCCGTCGATAAATGCGTGCACGTCAATGAGCGGCCCCTGATCGCATGAAACACATTTATCCGCCTGGCGGGCGAGCAGGTTTCCGGTGAATTTGGCGACAATGGACCGGCTGTCCGTCCAGATATCGCCGTTCATTTCCTTATGCCGGAATTCGATCTGTTTCAGGCGCTGGAAAACCAGCCGTCCGTCATCTTCGGTCAGCGTGGCGCGGAATTCAATTTCATCGCCGGCGGCGAATTTCAGGCGTTTCTGGAAATCGCACCCTACGACTGCGAAACTCACGTCGTCAAGACGTTCAGTTCCGATGTAACAATACTCAAAACAAACCAGGTAACCCAACAGGCGGTTATGTTCTTTCGACACACCGGCCGCCGGATAAACGGACTGGACGATGCGCGGCTTGACCGAGCTGATTCTCGCCAGGCAGTCGGATTCGCGGTTGACCGCGTCGCGAAGCCATTCCTCGAAATCGTAAATCGCATCCAGCGTTTCTTCCATGTTCACCGACGGCGCCGGGATGAGCGTCCGCGTCATTTTTTCCTCATCAAAAAATTTGCATCCAAAACATTTTTTGCCGACATGCGAAAACCCCCGGAAACATGTTCGCCGACGTTCCAATTCTTTGCATTTCCACCGGAAATACGCGCATCCGTCCGGATAGCACTGCTTGCGGCGCATGACGTGAAAGACCGACACCCGCTGTCCGCGCTTTTGATGGCTGTCGTGCCGGCACAAAAAAACATCCTGGCGTTTCCACTGGTTGATCATCGGATTCCTTTAAGAGGATGCATGCATAAAATAAAATAAAGCCCGGTTATTAGCAATGATTTTCAAGTTTTTTCACATCGGCTCGAATCGGCCTGAGGCACGGTTTCCCCATGATAACCTGAATATCGTTCACGTCCTGAATAAACACGCAAAAAGTATTCTTCATTCAACGGTTTTCAGTCATCGCGCGCCGGCCGCTTCCCCCGCGGTAAAATCCCTCATCTCAACTTCCCTTTCAGGCATTGACCGGATTTTTCCCAAATCTAAAAATAATTTCATCATTATGTTTCTTGCCAAATCCCAGTAATACCATACACCGGCCCGAAAATTATTATTTTGAGTTTTTGTATGCGCCGGGATTTTACCGTTGCGCGGAAAAGAAATACAAAACCGGAAAAGCATACGCTTCTCCGGATGAAGAATACAAAGAAGAAAGCGGTCAGCGGATCGGGAAGTAACCGACTCTGGATACAACCGCTTGTCCTTCGTCGCTTAAGACCCAGTCGATGAAATCTTTGACGGCGCCTGACGGTTTACTGCGGGTGTACATGTACAGAAAACGGGTGATGGGATACTGGCCGTTTTTGATATTTTCCAGCGTCGGCTCATAAGCGGAAGAAGAGCTGTTCTTTTTAACGGCAATACTGCGGATGCCTTTACTGTAAGCCGCTCCGCCGTAACCGATGCCGTTTTTATCTTTTGCGACCGCGTTTACCACTGAGGCTGTTCCTGGCATACTCTGACAGGTTGCCGCGTAATCCGCTCCGCCCAGAACGTAGTCCTTGAAATAAACATACGTGCCGGAGTTGTTTTCGCGCGTGTACAGGATGATTCGGGCATCATTGCCGCCGACTTCTTTCCAGTTGGTGATTTTGCCGGTATAAATCTGTTTCAACTGGTCAATGCTGAGTTCCTTCACCGGATTGCTTTCATGAACGTACACGGACAATCCGTCACGGGCGACCTTGATCTCAACGCCGAGCGTATTGTAACGCTGTTTCAGCCTGTCTTTCTCACCCTGCTTCATCGGACGGGAGGAGTTGCAGATGTCGGTCGTGCCGTTGATCAGAGCGGATATTCCCGTGCCCGAGCCGCCGCCGGTGACCTGGATAGTAACGCCGGAACGTTCGTTCATATAGATTTCAGCCCAGCGCTGCGCGAGGATGACCATGGTGTCCGAACCCTTGATGGTGATAACTTCATTGGCGGGACGGAATCCGAACAGGCTGAGCCCGGTCAGCGCCAGCGCCATGATGAGGATGATTTTTTTCATTGTAAATTCCTTTTTATTATTCAATGTTTAATATTAGAAGCGGTACTGAATACGGAATGTAAACACGTTGTCCTTGAGGTCTTTGGTGTACTTGCTCAGTGAACCGGTCGCCGATTGGTTCGCTTTTTCATTGGAAACCATATCGTAGTACGCGACGAATTTGACATTCGAATCCCAGTGATAAATCCATCCGAGTCCGAGCGTGCTGAACGCAACATCGGTCGCTGTCAGGCGGCGTCCGGAAATGGAAGTGGCCGTTGCCCCGATATCCTTGCCTTTGACCTTCGTGTTCGGATCATAAACGTCATACTTCAGAATCAGCTGGTTTTTCAGGCCGAAATTCTGGATATAGGTGAGATACCATCCCTGGAACTTTCTCTGGTACAGGGGAGTGACGGTTCCGCCGTGAGCGTTATTATAAAAACGGTCTGAGGAAGCCGTGCCGGGCTGGTCGCCGGTGATAAATTCACCGCGTACCGAAAAACCGCCCAGCCATTCTACCGGAATATCATAATAGATTTGTATGTCCGCGCCGATATATTTACGGTCAAATTTTCCGAGACTGTCGGTCATCGCCGAATCCGTCACGAATGTTTTCGTGGATTTGTCGATAGAGTAAACCGCGCGGGAATTGCTGGTCACCTTGCCCATGTACAGCGACATGCCGCCGTCGATAGCTAAGTTCTGTTCCTGGAACGGGGCGGTAAAACCGAGTCGTCCGATAAAATCCTTGGTACGGTCGTTTTCGCTGGCCGTATTCAATACGCCGTTAAATACGCCGCCCTTGAAGTTGATATGGCTTAGGAATCCATCGCCTTCATTTTTATAACCGATCATCATACCGATTTCCCTTTCTCCGGGGAACAGGGTCTGGAATAAGCGTGAGCGTTCCGGCGATTCCCGCTGTCCTGATGAATATGCGAGTTCAAATCCGAAAGGCCTGTCAAATATACCGGAGGTCAGCGTAAAATTCTTCAGCCATGGCTCTGTGATCTGTATGTACGCATCTTTGATCCCGACGCCACCCTGTGTAACATCAATCTGCAGAACATATTGCGTCAGGTCGCCGGTATAGGCGGCTTTCAGGCGGCCGCGGCGGACCATAAAACGATCGCGGACATTTTGCGAAAATTCTCCTCCGGCAAAATTTCCGATCTTATAATTCGGATTTCCGGAAGTATCCGCCCACTGGTACTGTGACTGAATGTATCCCGAAAACTTCAGTTTCTGCAGGGATTTCAGCCCGCCCAGCATTTCAGTCAGCGTTTCATTCATACCCTCGACCTGGCCTTTCAGTTCGGATACTTTTTCATCGGTTGTCCCGCCTTCATCCTGAGCATAACCGGCGGTAACAAGCAGTAAACACATGACTGCCAAAAATGGTTTTTTCATAACACCTCACAGGTTAATGGTTAATACAACATAGCATCGGCGGTAATATACATGGCAAATGTTATTTTGATATTATCCGAGTGTAACGGATTGATAAAAATTTTGAACACAGGAATAAAAAAAGCGTCCGAATCGGGGACGCTTTTTTAATGGATATTCGGATTGTGTTCGCCGCTACCTTAGCGGAAAATAACCGACTTCGTTAACAACGCTCTGTCCTTCGGCGCTTAATACCCAGTCGATGAATTCCTTGATATTACCCGCCGGCCTTTCGCGGAGGTACATATACAAGAACCGTGAAAGCGGATACTGACCGGACATTATATGATCCATGTCGGGAGCATAGGCCTCCGATTCTTTGTCCTTTTTGATTTTCACAAACTTGACGCCTTTGCCAAAGGCTGCTCCGCCGAATCCGATGCTGTTTGCATCCTTAGAAACTGCGTTTACGACGGATGCCGTTCCGGGAAGGCTCTGCACATTGTTCGCAAAATCTTTTCCTTCCAAAACAATATCCTTGAATGACATATAGGTGCCGCTGTTATTTTCCCTGCCATAGGTAATGATTTTCGCGTCGGGGCCGCCGAATTCTTTCCAGTTCGTCTTTTTTCCCAAGTAAATTTCGCGCACGTCTTCGATCGTCAGTTCATTGACAGGATTACCTTCGTGGACATAAACTGAGATACCGTCTTTCGCGACTTTGACTTCTACTCCGGCTGTGTTGTGACGCTTTTTCAGGTTTTCAATTTCCGTCTGTTTCATCGGGCGCGAAGAGTTGCAAATGTCGGTGGTTCCGTTAATTAACGCGGAAATCCCCGTCCCCGAACCGCCCCCGGTCACCTGTATGATCCGTTCCGGAAATTTTGCCATATATAATTCTGCCCACCGTTGCCCAAGAATCACCATCGTATCGGATCCCTTGATAGTAATCACTTCTTTCTTCCGACCACAACCCAATCCGATTAAAACGCCGGCTGTCAGTATCATCGCAAGAGATAGAAATCTTTTCATGTCGTTTTCCCTTTTAATATCAGTTAACTATTTAATAACTTGAATATCATTATACAGATAATATATTTTGGTTGCGTTAAATGATTGTTATGGTTTTGTTATCTGAAATTTTTTCTGTTAAGCCGATTTTTATCAGAAGGCGCTCAAATTCCGGAAAAATAACATGATCCGATTTTTAACCGCAGGGGAATCGCATGGCCGGGAACTCACCGGAATCATTGATGGTATTCCTGCCGGATTGCATATTGATTCATCCTACATCAATTATCATTTGAAACGTCGTCAGCATGGATACGGCCGCAGTGAACGGATGTTGGTGCCGGACGAAGCGGAAATCGTTTCCGGATTGCATAACGGCAAAACAACCGGCGCGCCGGTTACCTGTATTATACGTAACCAACAGGAAAATTCAGCTGTATTGAATCAGGAGGTTTTCATTCCCCGGCCGGGGCACGCTGATGAAACGGGATTCAAAAAATACAGGCTCGTTACTATCCGTCCGGTTATGGAAAGAGCCAGCGCGCGTGAAACCGCCATGCGCGTCGCTTTAGGAAGTTTTGCCCGTAAATTGCTCGAAGAATTTCGTATCATCATCGCTTCGCATGTCATCCAAATCGGACCGATTCGGATTTCCCCTGAAGCGCATGCTGCTTCCAAAAAAGCGGAGGATATTTTACGGCTGTCGGAAACTTCCGTTTTACATGTCACTGACCCGGAAGCCGAAGGGCAAATGATCCGCCTGATTGATAAAACAAAGCAGGACGGCGATTCGCTCGGCGGAATTGCCGAAATTCTTGGCGATGGTTTACCCGCCGGACTCGGCAGTTACCGGCAATCCAACGCCCGACTGGGCGGATTGATCATGCAGTCGGTCGGTTCGATTCCAGGAGCGAAAGGCGTGGAGATCGGCGACGGCTTCGGATTCGCTACCGTGACCGGTTCTGAAGCCGCCGATGAAATAATGATCCGGAATGGAAAACCCGAACGCCTTTCGAATCACAACGGCGGACTGGAAGGCGGCATGACAACCGGACAACAATTAATCGTCCGCGCGGCCATGAAACCGATACCGACAATAAAAAAAGCGCTGTCGTCCTATGATATCCGCACCAGTACACCCGCCGGCGCCCATTATGAAAGAGCCGACGTCTGCGCTGTCACGTCGTTCGGCGTTGTTGCGGAATCCATGCTCGCGCTGACGCTCATCAACGCATTTCTTGAAAAATTCGGCGGCGATTCCATGGAAGAAATCAGGGAACGGTTTTATCGCTAAACGGCAGAAAAATACTATTCCCCTACATTTGGAAATGATATGAATCGGGGAACAACTCATGAAAACATATTTAGTGTACCGGATTTTTCTTTTATCAGTTCTTTTACTTCCAGACTCCGTTTTTTCTCACAAAGGTTATATTATTTCTTTTCAGGAAATCTGTTTGAATCCCTCTTTCATTGCTAATCCGGATCATTCGGATTACGCGCTGAACCTGAATTTTCGCAAAGGATTTTTTCCTATTTTTCGCTGTATAGACACGCCGAAACCGGACGGATGATGAACGCCAAAAACTGGTACGGCCAAATCGGCGCCGACGCGATGATTCTGTTTCTGGACCTGCAGTTCGGCGGAATGTGGCTTTATCAGCCGCAGAAAAAAACAACCACGCCTGGGGCGGCTATCTCGGCCTGAGCGGCGGTATGCCTCTCAACGAGAAAATCGGATTCTTCGCGTCCACAGGGCGGATTTTTTATTTTAACCGTCGGGATGATTTTTATTTGCGGGCAGGTCTGTATTTCTGGGCTGCTCATGTTCGATAATAATTTCATTTTCGATTCAATATAAAGTTTTAGTATTTCTTCGCAACTATAGCCATTCATACATTCTCTAAGTATTTACTGCCCGTTTGAACATAGGGTCTCGTTGCTCAACGTATTCAATTTTCTTCGATGTAATATAAATAAAAAACGCCCGCTGAATCATCAGCAGGCGTTAAAAACGTCAGCCCTTGAGGGTTAAGCGGTATGCCGTCACTAACGCGTTTGTGTTATGCCTGCATGCCTAAAGTTTATCCGGATAATACTCATGGACAGATCCTTAATAACTCACGGTCAGCTCGCCGAAGACTACCGCACCGGGAGAAGGGACGCCTTTGTTGTCGACGATTTTTTTGCCGAACAGGTTTTGCACTGAAAGAGCGACCGTGTAACGGTCATGATACGTTGCCGAGGCTTTCAGGTCGGCCATTGAGTAGCCTTTGACGCGCCGGGTGTTTTGTTCATCGTACCATTGGCTGCCGCGGTACCGGTAAATACCGTAGAATCCCAGTCCTTTGTATCGGACATTCGTACCCGCTGAGAAATGATGATCGGGAACGTCAGGCAGTTCTTTTCCGTTCAGGTCGGTATCCACCGCCGGATTGCGGAGGATGTATTTCACGATTTTCGTGTTGACATTCGTGTAGTTGGCGAACAGCGATACATAACGGTGCGCCTGAACGTTCAGGTCGAATTCGAATCCGGTGATGTTTACGCGGCTGATGTTGTCTTTCCGGAAAATTGGCCGGCGGTTGGTGGTGCTGTACGCGATGGAATCGCCGGTGCTGATATAATTAATGTAATCGTCGCCGATGGAATGATACACGCTGGCGGTTGCCATAACCGGATCGGCGGGGCGGAAATCCAGCCCGAATTCATAATTTTGGATTTTTTCAGGCTTCAGCGAGGGATTGACGATCTTGAATCCTTTGCTGAACCGTCCTGAACGGCACATGTCGTCGAGAATGGGGGGGCGGAAACCGTGTCCGTAAAGCGCGTATACGCGGAACATTTGGCCTGGGCTGTACTGAAGGGCAAGTTTCGGACTGATTTCCTGCCAGGAATGGTCATACATAGTATCCTGGTAATTCCGCATGAAATTCGTGACCGACGTCGTGCTGTCGAGGCGGAAGACGCCGTCGTGGAAATTCGCGCGGTCGTAGCGGACGCTTCCGGTGATCCGGACGCGGTTTTGCGCCAGCGCCCATTCGTCCTGGATATATACAGACGCGGTGCTCATCTTGCCTTTATTAATAACCGCGTCGGAAGACGTGGTGTAATCGTCGACAGCGTCGACGGCGCCGCGCTTGAATTCAAAACCGCCGGTCAGTGTATGATGATTGCCAAGCGGCCGGCTTAACAGCGCGTTCAAACCTCGGTCGTCGCGTTTGGAATCGACGTCGTACCGGCGGTACGTGCCGCGGCTCAACAATTCGTTGCGGTCGTTATAAATTTCATTCAAGGCAAATCCGCTGACCGTCCATGTCCATGTGTTCATCCGGCCCTGGTAACGGATGGAATGCAGGGTGTTCGTGTAATCGGTTCGCGTTCCTTTTTTGGTCCCCAAGTTGTATTGTTTTCCCGTTCCCCGCTTACCGTTGTAATACTGGGTAGATAAATCAATCGAGTGATTTTCGCTGAACCGGTACCCGGCGGCTCCTCCGATCAAATGTTCGATGAGATCCGATTTGACTTTGTTGTAAGAAGTATCGACGACATTCGTATCGGCGATGTAGCCGTCGCTGACACGGTACAAGCCGTTCAGTTTAAATGTCCAGTCTTTGTAAACGCTTGTAAAATAGCCGCGCGACCCGATGGAATTGAACGATCCGTACTCATTGGTGACCGTTCCGCTGAATAGTTTCGA
The DNA here is from genome assembly GCA_037441945.1 of Bacteroidota bacterium. Taxonomy (GTDB): domain Bacteria; phylum CLD3; class CLD3; order SB21; family JBBIRG01; genus JBBIRG01. The sequence goes on from JBBIRG010000036.1 coordinate 9,712, forward strand.
CGGGCGCTTGCTGAACATCTGAATGACGCCGCCCATCGCGTTGCCGCCGTACAGGGAGGAACCGGCGCCTTTGGAAACCTCGATCTTTTCGATGGATGTCGGGTTGATGTAATTCCAGTTGACCGTTCCCCCGTCGGTTTTATTGACGGGCATACCATCTAACAGGATCAGCGTGCGGCCCTGGTCGGAACCCATGCCGCGAAGACTGACGGTTGATTTGGAGGATAAAATGCCCGCGGTGCGGCTCACGTTCAGTCCGGTCACCTGTATCAGCGCGTCATCCGCGGAGAAAACCGGCATGGATTTCATCGTTCCGGATGTAACCATCTGTACGCGCGCGGGAACGTCGATTACCTGCCGTTCGGTCTTCGTCGCGGTAACCACGATTTCTTCGGACTGGATTGAAGTGGCGTCCATACCGAAATCGAGCGTTGCGGTTTCACCCTCAGTAATCGTCGCGTCTAAGGTTACCGGTTTGTAGCCCATGAATCGCGCGGTCACACGGTAGGTTCCGGCGTCAAGGCTGATCGTATAAGCTCCGTCCTTATCGGTCATGGCGCCGCGTGATGTGTTTTCTATGATTACATTAGCGGAGGCGAGTCCTTGTCCGGTGGCGTTGTCTGTGATCTTGCCGGTCAATTTTCCGCCGGCAAAAACCATCGCTGTGTTCACAAATAAGAGACAAACGCAGCTCAGCAGTTTCATACAGTCTTCCCTTTCAGGTAGTGTTAAGTAAATTCAGCTTCAAAATTTTTTGCACTATATATATATATATAATCTTTTTCAAGTGAAATCATTATCGGAATGTACGCAGCATGAACGAACAGCACATTAGAGTTGTTTTATTGGAAAAATTTAATATTTTGTGATCTGCAAGAAAGGAATTGATGCACGAAACGTCCATAGTCCAGAACCTTTTCGACGTGATCCGCGAGGATTATCTTAAACACGAACCGGCACGCGTGACCGCGGTTACGCTGGAACTCGGAACCTTTTCCAATATTGAGCCGGTCCTGCTGAACGAAGCGTTTCAGGTCATGAAAAAGGGAACGGAATTTGAATCCACGGAACTCAGCCTGCAAACCGTCGAGACGATAGCGGAATGTTACCACTGCCGACACCGGTTCATGCCGGAGGAATTTCCGTTTTTATGCCCTTCGTGCGGGCAATTCGGCGGAAAAGTGATTCAGGGCGGCGATCTGATTATCAAACACATTGAAATGGAGGTGCCTGACCATGCCTGAAATCCGTTCAGAAAACGTATCGGTGTCCCTGATGAAGGCCAACGACGCCGTTGCTGAAGATGTTCAAAATTTTTTT
>JBBIRG010000037.1:0-3409 GCA_037441945.1 Bacteroidota bacterium
TTTTCCGGATCGTTCCGGAGTCCGTTATGATATAGCTGATCGGAAACCGGCGTTACGATGTTTTTCCAGCGATCCTGTGCGAGGGCTGATTTCGACTGTTTCGGCGCCTGATTCCGGCTGCGAACAACATTATACGATCCGGGGCGGCTTTCCAGATAACCCAGCGCCTGAAGTTCGGCGTACGCGCGGTAAACGGTAGCCCGGTTGACGCCCAGCTGAACGGCCAGCGAACGGCTTGGCGGCGCTGTTTCGCCGGGTTTCAGCGTATGACGCTCAATATGCCGGATGAGTTGGTCCATAATCTGCCGGTAAACCGGTTGGGTACCGGAGGGATTAATTTTAATAAGTAATGTCATGCATAAATATAGTATAAAATTGGACTATGTCAAATTATAAAAATTGTATAATTTTAATAAACCAAAAAAAGCGAACTGTCTATGGATCCTATTCACAAATTTAATCGTTCATTGAAGCCGTGTGATGAATCATCCCTCATTGCTGTTTTACTCCTATATGTTGAAATTCTTCACATCATGGACTTTTATTAATGTAAAATATGTAATTCTGTTCTGTGTTTATTGCATTTATAAATACTTTTACCCAAAAAAAAACGGCACGTTTATTGTAAGCTTTTTTAAATATATCAAACAGGACTTATAAATATGAAAAATTTACATCAACATAAGGCAAGGCAAACAAAAAGTTTGTTGCGGAGCATTCAGAATTTTTTTGCGGATCATAAATGGACCCTGCTGATTTTTTTTCTGATCGCTTTTCGAGCGCCACTCATGCGAACGGTTCAGAACAATATTTATCCGGACAAAAAAAACGGCCGGGCAATGAAAGTCCGTCTGAATCCTTCCCGTATAAACAATACGGATCAAATGAAAATGCTGGTGTCTTTAAACGGTCTGAATACCTTAGATGATGATTCCGATGATGACGATGACGGCTGTGACGACGGCGGCGGAGGATGCGGATCGGATGACGGCGAATATTACGGTGACGATTCCGGCAGTGATTCCGGCACGGATGGCTGTTCCGATGATGACGGCTGTTATGAAGAGGATGATGACGAATATTATTACGGCGACGATTCCTATGATGACGGGTGTTCCTGCGAAAGCAGTACCGTTGTCGGCGGAGGATCGGGCGGGGGTGAACCTTCGTTTTTTAATTCTGAACTGGTGATCCGGCTGAATTTAAGCGCGACAAACCATGTCAGCATAACCATGGTCGATCTTAATGATTATCCAGTGTCGGTGATTCTTCAGAATGCGAATGTTCAGCAGGGGAGACATACTTTTATCTGGTCCGAAAGAGCCTATAATAAAGTATTAACTACCGGTACCTACCGTATACGGGTTCGGCTGGATGGCCCGGTCATCGCGATTGAGTCGAAGATGTTTACTTACAATTTAAACCATGGTTTTCAGGTTAACGGTTCCCAAAGCAACGAACTCATTTTTTCATTTTCATACTGAAAGACGGCTTGATCTGCATCATCTATAAACGGTGTATCGTGAACAGAAACAGCTAAATAAAAAATCATTCCGGAACGCAATATTCCGGAATGATCGTTGTTTTATATTGCCGATAAAAATGGATTACATCGGTTTTACCGGTATGCAAATATCGACGATATGTTTATGTTCCGGATGTTCGTCGGGATTATTCAGGCACAGTTCAAAGCAGGGACGGTCGTCGGGCTGGTAACCGCTGTCGGGGAGCCATTCGCCGCAGACGGAGTCCCAGGCCTGCTGGTATTCATGCGGCAGCAGTTCAAACCGCGCGCAGGCGTACCGTCCCGCCGGAATCGTCATGGACCCGACGGCGCCTTCGGTTTTTGTTTCCGCGGGAACGGTGATGCATACGCTCGTCCGCAGTTTCTGATCGTCGGTGATTTCCGGATTGTCGTGATAGACGATCAGGATCTGCGTGCCTGGGAATTTCAGCAGGTTGCGCGGGCCCGCCCACGTCATCAGCTGATGAAACAGTCCGCGGAACAGATTGTCGTCGCCTTTGTAAGGTCCGATGTGGCGGACATAGGCCACGGGCGTTTCCGGAAAGTCTGTGAGCTTCACGTTCAGATTGGTTTTGGATTTCATGTCAGGTCTCCTGTTTAGGTTAAAGGTTACGCCCTTAATATAAACAGAAGAAGCGCCGGAATCTTTCTGGAGCTTGCTTTCGGATTGACCGGAATTGCTATGTATTATACCGATCTTGCTTTTATATCTGATTTGACGGCGCCATTCGCTGGCGCTGACGCCGAAGAATTCTTTAAACGTCCTCGCGAAAGGCGCGGAACCCGAGAAACCGCAATCAAGGGCGACCACCGTGACGGATTTTTTTGGATTGTCCGCGAGCTGGCGCGCCGCCTTTTCGATTCTCAGCCGCTGGATGAAGCGGTTCAGCGGTTCTCCGGTCATCGCGCGGAATATCCTGTGAAAATGATAAGGTGAAAAATGGGCGACTTCCGCCAGCCGGATCAGCGGCAGGTTTTCTTCAAGATGTGATTCGATAAAATCTATCACGCGGTTGATGCGCGCGAGGTATTCTTCGCGTAAAGGATGAGGGTCCATGGTTTTCCATTGTCAGTAGCAATAAAAAAGGGGAATGTGAAATTCCCCTAGGTTAAGGTTTGATAAAGCTGTTTTATTTTTCGCCGAATAATCCGAAAACGACCGCGGCCGCGCCGAGCGCCCAGCAAATAACCGCTCCGACCATCATCATTTTAATGGAGGATTCTGTTCCTTTAACCAGTTCTTATTCCGATTTAAGGGTGATGATGAACGGTTTGCCTTTTTCCGTCGGCTGCTGGATCGCCAGTTCCCCGGATGTATCGGAGGCAAGCCCGATCACATAGGCTTTCCGGTCGAGCGGGAGAATGCTTTCAGTGTATTCATATCCGAGTATTTTCCGGTCGTCGCCACCTTCGCCGCTTAAGTTCAGCTGAAATTCGCCGAATGAGATGGTCGTCTGGTTCGCGTTGTGCGGCTCGTATTTGTCGACGACCTTGATCGCGTCTATTTCCGCTCCGTTCGGGTTGATGGTGATTTTTCCGGTATCATCCTTGATCTGGAACGCGACTTTCTGCGTGTTGCTGGAAACGGTGGTTTTCCCGGTGCGGGTTTTGCGGACCTGGTTGCCGTTGGCGTCCTTGTCCCAATAGGTTTCCTCGTACCGCTCTTCGACTTTCATGTCATAATAAACGCAGGGTTGTTTGGACAGTTCGCCGGTCAGCGGGCTGTCGCAGGCAATCATTCCCTTGACTTCAACCTGCTGTTTGAATCCACCGGTCTGACCCAGTTCCTCGTTGATGGATTTGCACATGTCCGTCAGTTCTTTCGCGGTGGACGTAGGCGTTGACTTGATTTCGAGCAGATGCCCCTGCTTTTTTTTGCGTAAA
>JBBIRG010000037.1:3422-10951 GCA_037441945.1 Bacteroidota bacterium
CCGACGCCGAATAAGATCAGTCCGATGATAATTCCAGCCATAGGTTTCTCCTTGAATTTGGTTATGCTTGCGTTTCTATAAACATGAAAAAATAACCCTTTTTCTGTTTGAACGCAACCAGAAAAATGAAACCGCAGGATTTTGCTTTTTGACGGAACTCGAAAATTCACTTGATTTGATTAAAACTTTTCTATATAATGTTCCCCCCATGATTGCGTCCATAGCTCAATTGGCAGAGCAGCAGACTCTTAATCTGGAGGTTCTAGGTTCGATTCCTAGTGGACGCACACACTCCCCGTAAACCCTTGCCAGTCTTGATTCTATAAAGACTGATTTTTTTATGAAAGACGAACGAGCAACAAATCCTTCAGGTGTATCGGTTTTTGCGATATTAAGAATTTGTTAACGGAGAACTATAATGAAGATGCTATTCATCGTTTTACTGTGCATACATTCATACCCGGTTTTCGCTGAAGTAGTTGATTCGGCCGAGACCGGATTCACCGTAAAAAACATGATTGTCGTAAAAACTGATTCGGGAAATGTTTTCCGGAGTTTGGTGAAAGACATTGATCAGTGGTGGTCGCCGGATCACACCTTTTCAGGGAAATCGGAGAATCTCAGGATTGACGCGAAGGCGGGAGGTTGTTTCTGTGAAAAGCTTGACGGCGGGGGCAGCGTGCGGCATATGGAAGTGGTGTTTGTAAAGCCCGGAAAAATGTTACGCATGACCGGAGCGCTGGGGCCCTTGCAGTCACTGGGCGTATCCGGAAGCATGACATTCCTGCTCTATTCAACCTCGGAAGGAACCGCCGTGGAACTGACTTACTCGGTCGGTGGATATGTTCCGGGAGGACTGCAAAACTGGGCGTCGCCGGTCGATCAGGTTCTGATACTGCAACTCACAAGACTGAAAAATTTCATTGAAGCCGGGAAACCGGATGATCGGTAAATCCGGAAAAAACGAAACATTCAAAAATCCCAATCATCACTTCCCGATCAATACAAACGGACTCCAATAAAACGGATGCGCGTAGTGTTTCTCTTTAATCATTTTCAATTTCGTTTCGCGTAATAATTTGGCGAGGCGATCGTAACTTTTCTTGTCATCCGATAATCGCTTAAACATATCCTGCATAAGTATCGATGTTGATTCGTCAGCCACCTGCCATAACGAAACGAGCACGCTCCGCGCGCCGGCGTATAAAAACCCGCGCGTCAGTCCGATGATGCCCTCGCCGCGGACCTGCTTGCCCAATCCTGTTTCACAGGCGCTTAAGATCACCGATTCCGCGTCTAATTCCAGACCGTAAACTTCTCCGGCGTACAGAATACCGTCTTCTATAATTGAGGTGTCCTGCGCCAGAATGATTCCGGAAAGCGCCGGCTGGTACTCATTGACAAATCCGTGCGTCGCGAAATGAATGTATTTGTAATCGGATAATTTCTCTTTCTTCAGATTCCCCTCATTCGCTTGCAGGAAAGTATAGACCGTCGCCTTTTTTGCTTTCTTATTATATCCGTCAAAGACATTCTGGATTTCGTCTTTGGTTCCCGGGATCGCGGCAATCCTATTTCTGTCAATTACACTGCGCGACGTTCCGGCGGAATCCGATAAAAAGATCGCGTGGCTCTTAGTAACATTCCCCGCATTCGATTCTTTGGAAAATACAGGCGCGAATCCGACGTATTCATTCCTAGCTTTGCCGGCGGCCTTGAGCAGACTTTCATCATATAATGTCGCAGAATAAGAATAACTGATCGAGTATTTCTGAATCAGATATTTCAGATTCTCATAACCTCGTTCCTTTCCCTTAACAGGCTCGGTTACTAACGATTCGAACGGAATCAGGCTTAATAGGCCATCCGGAACAATGACTAATTGTTTCACATTGGACGATAACGGTAACGGTTTTATAAGAAGATAATATAATTCGTTCGATATTTCGCCAAAGATTCGCCTGTCTGATGATTTTCCCTTGGTCAACAGGTTTCGCAACAATTTTATTTTGGAATCGAACAGCGAATCTTTTGGAACGATCGTCACATCAAACATTTTTTTAGTGATTGAAAATATATAAAGGCTGTCTTGGCTCAGGAAATATTCGATCACAGCGATTGATTTGTCCGGCAGATTCTTTTGGATATCATCAACGGATGATATCTTGCTTTGATATTTTAGCGAGAAGTAGGATGGATAATTCTGTTCTAATTGTTTGACATGATCTTCATATTTCCGTTTGAGTTCAAAGACTTTATTCTGGAGTGTTTTGATTCGCTCCTGATTGGCATCCTTGCCTTTGCCTAATTCATCGGTGAGATGTTTATCATACGCGATAAGTTCATTGCGTAAGAATTTTTCATTGTTCAGAACACTGTCCGGAATGCCAGCGTAGCTTTTGGCTTTTGTTTCGTTCAGTGATTCCAGTAACACGCCTGCTTTGCTCTTTTCGGCGAACCAGAATGATAATTTTTTATATTTTTTATCATTCGTGATTTGATGCATCATCACGGCGCTACGAACGCCGGTTTCGAATATTTCATAGGATTGTTCGCCGAGGAATAATTTTGAGGATTCGGATTGGTAACTTGAGCGGATTTTATCGATCAGTAGGACAGCCCGTTCGGAAGTATTGAGCGCCGCTTGAAGATATTTCCGTTCGTTTGTTTTCATGAAATTTTCAAATAATACCAGGCTTTTATTTTTCAGAATGTTCAGTAACACAATTTCAGAACGTATTGTTAATTTTAGACTCGGGTTATCAAGATAATCCGAATTGTCATAATTCTCGACGACCGCGCGAAGAGCAGAGTGATAATATATTAACGCCGAGTCGAGATTGTCAATCTTACGGTACGTATCAGCTATCAGGCAGTACGTGTTTGCCGTTCCCGCATGAGCGAATCCGGTTGTGTTCAGCCGTATCCGCAAGGCATGATGAAAATATTGCAGGGCTTTGGAATAACTTCCTGTGGACTGATAAGCGGAACCGATGTTCTGGCATGCACCAGCTATCGCCATATTTTCTTCCCCCAGAGCCCGGCTGAAGAGATCCATGGATTTTATGTAATAATCCATAGCTTTATCAATTTTCCCCGTTTTTTCATAAACACGGCCGATGCTTTGATACGACTCGGCCACAAAAGGATGATCCGGCCCGAGATGCCCCATCGACAGGGTAAGTGATTTGATATGATAATCCAGCGCCTGTTCATAATCACCTTTCATGAAATACATATCGCCGATATTATATAAAGAAGTCGCTTTCTGGTGAGTTTCCTGCGGGGCAGATAAGGGCTTCAGGAAATATTCCAGCGCCTTGTCGTAATCGCCTATAGCTGAAAAAACAAGCCCTATATTATTGAAGGACTGCGAAACCGAGGAATGACCTGCGCCAAGAATTTTTTTCCGGAAGTTGAGAGCTTTTTGATGATGTTCCAGCGCTTTTTCGCTGTTGCCTTTCCTGTAAAAAGCGATGGCGGAAAGATTATGCGAAGCCGCGGATTCTAGACTTTCCGCACCATGCGATTTTTCGTTGATATCGAGCGAAAGCAGATAATAGTGAATCGCTTTTTCATAATCGCCCGAGGATTCATACAGAGCGGCAACCTGTTCGTACGGTTTGGTGAGTTCCGGATGACCTTCGCCCAATGAACGTTTTCTGGCGTCAATCAGCTTCAGGTAATTTTCCAGCGCGTTTTCATAGCCGGCCTTGTCCCGGTATACGTCGCCGATGTGTTTGTAGAATCCCGTCTGGTCTGTTTCTTCAGCAGTCATGCGGATGTCGTGCGATTTCCGGTAGCAGGCGAGCGCGCGTTCGTGGTCGCCCATGCCGAGATACACATTACCGGTCTGGTAATAAGACCAGGCGACGTCCGGATGTCCGGGCCCGAAAAGTTTTTCCCTGATTTCAAGCGCCTGCCGGTAATAGCCCAGCGCCTTATCGTACAATTTAAGATAGAAATATATCGTTCCGATGCGGCTGCACGCTTCAGCCGTCAGCGAATCCGCCTTGTCAAACCCCGCCAGTCGCCGGTAAGCGAAGGTGTCCATTACGGTTGGTTTTACGGCGATACAGGAATCCAGTTTATTCATGGCTTCCACAAATTTCTGCCATCGTTTCTGCTCTTTATGGATTTCGGCGGCTTTTGCGTAACAGGCCGCCGCGCTGTCGTGGAAACGCTTATTCCGGTACGTGTCGCCGATGACGGCGTAAATTCCGGCGATGACCGAACGGATCCGGAACGCTTCGCTGTTGACCAAACGTGCCGATTTCATCAGTCCGTTATATGCCGTCTGTAGGTAGTCCAGAGCCGCGTCATATTTTTTCTGAAGGGAATAGATATGGCCGATCCGTCCGAGCGTTTTCAGCAATTCCGGGTTCTGCGGCTTAAGAAACTTTTTCTGTATTGAGAGCGCTTTCAGGTAACAAGCCAGCGCCTTATCTTCATTTTCAGATTCTTCATATATTTCTCCGATACCGGAAATCACGGCGGCCGTGTTTGTGTCGAATTTAAGAAAAAAATCGTCTATCGTTGGCCGCTTCTGACCGGCTGAACGTATGGCAATGGAATCCAGCGAAGCGAGGCATTGCGTAAATTCGTAGTAGGAATTATCCGCCAGATTTAGTTCAGCGGCTTTTTTGATGTGGACGGAGGCGCTGTCGTATTCCGCGGACAGGCCGAACGCTTCGCCCTTATACCGGTACACTTTCGCGATGTCGCGGAAGGAAGGCTGATCATCGGACGCATAGGCCGTAACGTAGTAAACAAGCGCGCTGTCGTAAACGGTTTTCAGGAAAAAAAGATCGCCAATCCGGTTATAAGAATCGGTGAGATCGGGATGTTTACCTTTGAGTGTTTTCCGGCGAATTCCGAGCAAATGACGCGCATGAACAAGGGCGCTGTCATATTCCCGGGTTGTGTAAAATATGTCCCCGATGTTTTTGTAGCAATCCGCGATGAGCGGATTTTCAAAGGGTAACGCCTGAACGCGGATGGCCAGCGCTTTCCGGTAATGCTCCAACGCCTTGCCATATTCCTGTTGCCGGTAAAAGTGTATTTCCCCGATCTTATAATAAAGAGATGCAACTGCGACGTTTTGTTCACCGGAAATTTTCGTTTGAACATCCAGCGCTTTTCGGTAATAATCGAGCGCCGGACCAAAGAGGTATTGCGCTTCGTAATGCGACGCAATGGCCGAACAGGTTGCGGCAACATCGGGGTGGCTGTCGCCGGAAATTTTCAGCCGGATATCGAGCGCGTTCTGATAATGAGTCAGCGCCTGGTCAAATTGGTACAGTTGTGTATAAACCGTTCCCAGATAAAAGTTAATATCGGCGATTTCGGCGTTATCATTACCGTGAATTTTAACGAGAAGGGCGAGCGCTTTTTGATAGTGAGTGGCGGTTTGCGTGAAATCGCTCATCGCGTAATAGATACCGGCTAAGCTTATGTGAGAACGCGCAATGTCGGAGTGTTCCGGACCGAGCGATTTGATTCGTATGGCCAGTGCGGTGGAGCAGTTTGAAAGCGCTTTTTCATAGTTGCCGGTAAAATAATACACACCGCCGAGACCATTATACGCCGCCGCGACAAGCGGATGATCCGCGCTGAGATACTGAATGCCCGCCGAGATGGCTTCTTCAAATGTTTTTATGGCTTCCGGGTAGCGGCGTAAGTTTCTGAGAGCGGTACCAGATTGTTTGATACAAAGCGTGTACGGTTCCCAGGATTCCGCGGATAGGAACGGGGCGGCCGCTTTGTTGTAATAAAAAAGCGCGCTGTCGTATGCGGCCTGCTGATTAAAGGTTTCTCCCTTATCAAAATAACGATTTGCGGCCGATGTATCCGGTTCCGCGCCGGCCCATATTTTGACCGGTAACAAAAAAAGAAAGATTACGGATGAATACGAAAATATTTTCATAAATGGCCCATGAATATTTTAATATGCCAAAAAATGCAGGCGTATCGAATATATTTGATTTCCCGATCAACACGAACAGCGACCCATAATTGGGAGAGCATTAAAAATTTAGTTCCAAATGAATTACCTTTTTCCCTGCACAAACTCGCAGGCCAGTTCCACGTCGTAACGGCTTCCGATGATCAACGGGACGCGCTGGTGCGGCGAGGTCGGTTCGACGTCTAATATGCGGTGATGCCCGTCGCTGGACAAGCCGCCGGCCTGTTCGATCACAAAAGAGAGCGGGTTTGCTTCATACAACAGACGGAGCTTCCCGCTGGGACTGATCTTATCGCCGGGATATAGAAAAATGCCGCCATACAGCATATTCCGGTGGAAATCAGCGACTAACGAGCCGATATACCTCGAGGTGTACGGTCGGCGGTCCTCTTTGTTAATTTCCTTGAGATAATCGATGTATCGGCGGACACCTTCATCCCATTTCTTGTAATTGCCTTCGTTCGCGCTGTAGATTTTACCGCGTTCGGGGATTTTCATGTAGGGGTGCGTAAGGATGAATTCCCCTACATTTGTATCCAGTGTGAATCCGTGGACGCCCTTTCCCACGGTGTACACGAACATCGTGCTGGAACCGTAAATGATATAGCCGGCGGCTACCTGCAATGAGCCTCTTTGCATGCACGCCTGCATTTCATCGCCCGTGCCGTAATCCTTGTGCAGGATGGAAAAGATAGTTCCCACGCTGACGTTGGCGTCGATGTTGGAAGAGCCGTCGAGCGGGTCGAAGTTCACGATGTACTTTCCTTCTTGGGCGTGTCCGCGCAAGCTGATGGGATGTTCGACTTCCTCAGAGACCAACAGGTAGATTTCTCCGCGTCCTCCGGCGATGATTTTCACGAGCGTATCGTGCGAGAATTTGTCGAGTTTTTTGATCGCCTCGCCGTGAATGTTTTCCTTGCCGGTGACGCCGATCAAGTTTTCAAGGCCGGCTCGGTTGACTTCACGCGAGATGATTTTTCCGGCTAATGCGATGTCGGTCAGCAGTCCGCTGAGTTCCCCGGTCGCGCCGGGATGCTTGCGTTCCATATCGATGATATGGCGGTCGATGGTGATGATGTTGCTCATAATGACTCTTTTCTTATTGGACAATATTTAAGATCGCTTGAATCAAAGGAATGAAAACTTTACTTTGCGTTGACTGTAATCATTCGTCGACCCAGTCGAACAAGTATTTATCATCATAAGGTATTTCATATTCTTTGAGAAAATCAAGGTATTCCTCTTTAAAAATTTTTGCTGGTGATGTTCTTCCTGGTTTAAAATGTTCTGATTAACGTTGTGTATTTGCGAATGAGCGTATGAAAAAACGCCGTATCCTTCCTGCCAGTAGAATTTACCCCGGACAAGTCTTTTTTCGTTAATAAATTTGGATGAATTATTTTTAATATCCCGGACCAGATCGGAAATGGCCATGGCCGGACGTAAACCGATGAAAGCATGAATATGATTTGAAACGCCGTTGACGATGATTGGTTTTTGTTCTTTACCTTTATTAATAGTTTCATAATTAAAACGACAGTGATTAAAACATAAATTTGTTAAT
>JBBIRG010000038.1:0-7976 GCA_037441945.1 Bacteroidota bacterium
ATGCCGATACCGCCGATGCCGATAAAATGTATATGTCGCGTCCGGTTCAACATTTTTTTGTTCTTTCAAGACACGATTTTATTTCTTCCGCAATAACATCAGCGGCGTCGGGGCGCGCTAGACGGAGGCAAGATTCCGACATTGCGCGAAGGCGCATCTCGTCTTTCAGTAGCGGCAGAATGACGGACAGAAACTTATTTTCTAGTTCGTCATTTTTGATCATCACCGCGGCTCCGGCATTGACGAACGTCATCGCATTGTATTCCTGATGATTGTCGGCGGCGTATGGATAAGGCGCCAGCACAGCCGGTAATCCATAACACGCGATTTCAGCAAGCGTCATCGCCCCGGCCCGGCAGATAATCAAATCGGCCGCGGAATACGCTTCAGCCATTCGGTCGATGAACGCGGCGATATGAATATTTTTATTTTCTTTAATCCCCGCACGCGCGGTATCATAATCCATTGTACCGGTCTGCCAGATCATTTGAATATCGCCGGTCTGCGTCAATACGTCGGCCGAATTCATCGCGGCGCGGTTGATGGTTCTTGCGCCGAGGCTGCCGCCGACGATTAGCAGCGTTTTCCTCACGGAACACAGGTTAAAAAACCGAAGCGCTTCTTCCCGAGGCGTTTTGCGGATAGCCGCTCGTACGGGATTGCCGCAGGTCAGCGCGTTCTCCGGATGGGCGATAAAAGACCGCGCGTCATCATAAGCAAGGAAGATCCGGTTCACCCACCGCGACAGAAAAATCGTCGTCCGTCCGGGACGCGAATTCTGTTCCTGAACAAACGTGAGCCGGTTCATCATCGCCGCCAACCAGACAACAGGGCCGGTCACGTAACCGCCGCATCCAATCACCGCGCGCGGCCGGAACCGGCAGAGAATCCAGAACGACTGCGCCATTCCGATTAAAAGCGTAAACGGCAACAACAGATTCTTCAGAATATCCGCCGGCGCAAAACTTCTAATTAACCCGCTCATGATAATGGTTTTCAAACGGAAACCCGCAGGCGGTATCGCTCTTTTTTCAAGCCCTCTCCGGGTGCCCACAAAAAGAAGATCGTCATAAATATTTTTCCTCCGCAAAGCCTCGCCGATCGCCAGCGCTGGAAAAATGTGACCGCCGGTGCCGCCGGCTGATATCAATATGTTCGTCTTTTTGGATCTCATGAAAAATCCATTCCGACTATATTGGAACCGTCTCCGCCGACCGAGTTCTTTGACGCCGGTTTTTTCTTTGCCGTTGACAGAAGTTTCTGAACCGGCTCCGGACGATCGTCCCCGAATACATTTAACTCCTCGCTGAACGAAGCGGTTTTTTCATTGATTTCATGTACCGACTGCATGGCCTTTTCTTTCGAGACGGTCTGCGAAGAAATATTCAGCAGCACGCCGACGGCGAAGCAGGTGAAAATCATCGAGGTTCCCCCGTAGCTGATGAACGGCATCGGCAGTCCGGTCGTCGGAATAAGCCCAACGGTGACGGCCGCATTCACTACGGCATAGAGCGCAATGCTCAGCGTGATTCCCGTCGCGAGATAGAAACCGTACATATCGGGCGAGTGCCGTGCGGTTTTCACGGCCCGGTATAAAAATATTCCGAACAGAACCAACACCGCCAAAGCGCCCAGCAGGCCGAATTCTTCGCCGATGATCGAATATATAAAATCCGTAAACGGTTCGGGCAGGAACAGCAATTTTTGTTTCCCGCTTCCGACGCCTACGCCGAATATTCCTCCGTTGCCGAAACTGATCAGCGATTGCTTGATTTGGTAGCCCATGCCCTGCATATCTTGCTCGGGATTCATGTACGTCATCAAGCGCGCCATTCGGTACGGGCTGACCAGCGCGAGAATCAAACCAACGGGAATCAACGACGCAAACAGAATCAGCAAATGCCGCATCCGCATACCGCCGATAAATAAAATAATGACAGCCATTCCCATCAAGATCATCGCGGTGCTGAAATTCGGCTGAAGGATGATCAGAAAACTGAAAATTCCCGTCACCACCAGAGGCGGCATAAGCCCAAACTGAAAGTCTTTGATCCGATCTCCTTTCCGGCTGAGGTACGCCGACAGATAAAACAAAATACCGAGTTTTGCAAATTCCGACGGCTGTATGCCGAGCCCGCCGATGGAAAGCCATCGCGCGGCGCCTTTGACTTTCCCGATGCCCAGCACCACAATCAGCAGCACCGCCGTAACCAGAAGAATCAGCATAGCTTTGTTCATGTAATTATGATAATCATATTTCGCGGCGAATACGAGAACCGCCAGCCCGATACCGACGCGGATCAACTGCTGGAATAAAAAATAAAACGTGCTGTCATGCCGCCGTTCGGCGATCACCTGGCTCGCGCTGAAGATCATGACTATGCCCAGCGTCATCAAAATCAGCACGACTAACATCAGCGTTTTGTCCATCGCGTGCCGTGCGGGCGCCAGAATGGCGGCCGGAATGTTTTCCTGGCGGCTCATGGTATCAGCCTCCATACCGACTCCTTGAAAACCTTACCGCGCTCTTCGTAATTGGTGAACATGTCGTAACTGGAACAGGCTGGCGAAAGCAGAACGACATCCCCGGAATCAGATTCGGCAAACGCCTTTCGCACCGCGTCATCCATGGTTCCCGCACGTATCGTTTTTGTAATAGCGCTAAGCTCTTCTTCAATCAATGGCGCCGCTTGACCGATCGTCACCATGCATTTGACTTTTTCTTTTACAGTATCCGCCAACGGCGCGTACGGCGAACCCTTATGCTTGCCTCCGACAATCCAGATCACCGGTTCATCGAAACTTCTCAATCCGTAAAAAGCCGAATCCACATTGGTCGCTTTGGAATCATTGTAAAATTTCACTCCATTGACCTCACGGATAAATTCCAGCCTGTGTTCGACGCCGGTAAACGACCGCAAAACCCCGTTAATCGTAACACTGGGAACATGAAGGGATTTCGCAGCCAGAATCGCGGCCATAACATTATACACATTGTGGCTTCCGCGGAGACCGAGTTCTTTTTTCGTGACGATCACCTCCGGGTCCCCTTCCAACCGGCAGATAATTTTATCGCCGTCCATCCAAGCACCGACTTCCAGGGGATGTTTCTGACTGAACGGAATTTTCCTGGCGCGGATGGATTCAATATAATGTTTGACTTGTTCGTTGTCATCGTTAAAAATCAGCAGATCATCGCTGCGTTGGTTCATAAACGTGCGCATTTTTGCCGAATAATATTCATCGATCGTTTTGTAACGGTCCATGTGATCCGGAGCCAGATGGAGAAGGACTCCGACTTT
Organism: Bacteroidota bacterium; assembly: GCA_037441945.1. GTDB lineage: Bacteria > CLD3 > CLD3 > SB21 > JBBIRG01 > JBBIRG01. The sequence goes on from JBBIRG010000038.1 coordinate 3,303, forward strand.
CGGACGGAAATTCAGAAATCCTTCAGCCTGGAAACTGCTGACTTCCAGCACGGCGACGCCTTCCGGCACGGATGCGTGCACGATTTCCGACAGGGGCGTGCCCACATTACCCGCGACAATTGTCGGGCGGCCGGATTGCAGGAAAATTTCACCGGTCAAAATGGTGGTTGTGGTTTTACCGTTGCTGCCGGTAATCGCGACAATCGTGGCTTGCAGCGCCCATGAAGCTATTTCCAATTCGCTGTAAACGGGTATGCCGGCCTCCCGTATCTTCTTAAGAATCGGAATGTTCATTGGAACGCCCGGACTGACAACGATCATATCAGCTTCAAGCAGGCGATCGCTGTGTCCGCCGAATTCGCACGAAATGGATTTCTGCTCAAGCTGTTTCGATTCATTCCAGCATTTGTCGGCGGATTCTTTTTCGCTGACAAAAACTTCAGATCCGTTCTTCTTCAGAAAATGCGCGACTGCGACGCCGCTTTTCGCGGCGCCGATGACGAAGATTTTTTTGTTTTCAAATGGATTCATGACAATCACCCGCCTTGCTTGGTTAACGTACTTTAAACGTCGTCAAGGTCAGCAACGCGCATAGGACCGCCATGATCCAGAAACGAGTCACCACCTTGGTTTCGTGCCACCCCTGCATCTCAAAATGATGATGCAGAGGCGCCATGCGAAAGATCCGTTTCCCCTCGCCGGTTTTTTTTCGCGTGTAACGGAAATAATTGACCTGAAGAATCACCGACAGCGTTTCCGCGACGAACACGCCGCCGATGATTGGAAGCAGCAGTTCTTTCTTGACGAGAATCGCTATCGTACCCAGCGAACTGCCGAGCGCCAGCGCGCCCGTATCGCCCATGAAAACTTGCGCGGGATAAGCGTTGTACCATAAAAATCCCAGCCCGGCGCCGACTAACGCCGTGCAGAATATGGTCAGTTCGCTGCTTTGCGGAATATAGATGATATTCAGGTAATCACTGAAATTGACATTACCCGTGACATAACAGATCAGACCGAAGGCTGCAATCGCTATCGATACCATACCAATCGCCAAACCGTCCAGTCCGTCAGAGAGGTTCACCGCGTTCGACGTGCCTGTTATCACCAGAATCACCAGCGGAATGTAAAAATAACCGAAATCAAAATTCAGGTCTTTTACAAACGGAATGGTCGTGATCGTCGCGATCGATTCAAATTCAGGCGAAAAATAAATGACCGAACCGACTATCAGTCCCAGCGTAACCTGGCCGATGGTTTTATAACGGGCGATCAGGCCTTTCTTCATTTTTTTAATCGCTTTGAGATAATCGTCAATTAAGCCGACAGCGCCCATCCATACGGTTGACAGAAGGATCAGCAGGATCAGCGTATTGGACAAATCGGCCCAGAGCAAGGTCGGGATGATAACGGACGCCAGAATGATAAGCCCGCCCATCGTCGGCGTTCCGACCTTGGATAAATGCGACTGCGGGCCATCGGCCCGGATTTCCTCGCCGATTTGTTTTTTCTTCAGCAGGCGGATTATATAAGGCCCGACAAAGAGACTGATGACCAGCGCGGTGACAGCCGCCATAGCCGAACGAAACGTGATGTAACGGAACAAATTCATTCCGGAAATATTCAGGTCCGCAATCAGCTGGTAAAGATAATAAAACACGCTTCTCTCCTTTCAGCCGTTCAGCGCTTCGGTGATTTCGTCCATCTGCATTCCGCGCGAACCTTTAACTAAGACCAGGTCGCCAGGCTGGATCATATCAAACAACGCATCAATCATATCTTTTTTTGTTGCGTAGTGTTTTTTGAATGACAGCGAACCCGCGGCGTGGTGGGTTTCTGCAGTTTCATCGCCGTAGGTCAGCAACGCGTCAACGCCGGCTGCGGCCGTTTGCAAACCCAGTACACGGTGCTCTTCACGGCTTGTGGTCCCAAGTTCCAGCATATCGCCCAGCACGGCGATTTTTTTTCCTTCTGTCCGCATAATCCTCAGAGTTTCCAGCGCCGCGCGCATCGAATCGGGATTAGCGTTGTAGGTGTCGTTGATCAGCGTGATGCCTTTCACGCGGCTGACGGAAAACCGGTTATTAAGAGGTATGAATTCCGAAAGAGCGGCGGTAATCTGTTCTGCCGGCACGTTCAGCGTATGAGCAACACAGGCCGCCGCCGCAACATGCGGAACGAAGTGCAGACCGGAGACCGAAAGCCGGATCGTCAGCTTTTCCCCGGCCGGCGCGATGATCTGGATCAGCGCACGGGCCAGTTCATCCGTTTCAATCATTCGGTAACGGTAATGCGCATCTTCTCCCGTCCCGAACGTGACCAATCCATTCGTCAGGCCGATCTGGTCAGTAAAATAGGGCAGATCGGCGTTCACAAACCTTACGCCGTCGTTCACTAAATAATCATATAATTCTTTTTTCGTCGACAGAATTGTTTCAGCGTCGCCGAATGACTGCAGATGCGCTTTGCCGACATTCGTCACGATGCCGGAATCCGGGCGGGCTATTTCACAAAGCAGCCGGATATCGTTCCTGGCGCTCGCGCCCATTTCAACCACAGCGATCTGCGTGTCTTCATCCAAGCCGAGCAATGTCAGCGGCACGCCGATTTGGTTATTGAAATTACCCTGCGTGGCCTGAACCCGGTACGCGGCGGACAACGTTGCGTGCAACATTTCTTTACAGGTGGTTTTCCCGTTGGTCCCCGTCAAGGCGATCACGGTCAGATCCAGCCGTTCCCGATACCGTCGGGCCAGCTCCTGCAGGGCTTTCAGCGGATCGTCAACAACAACGAGCTGTTTATCCGTTAATAAGGATTGATTCGCTCCGAACCACGCCTTACTCACAACGCAGGCCGAGACGCCTTTGCGGAAAGCATCCTGTATAAAATCATGTCCGTCAAAACGTTCTCCCCGAATAGCAAAAAATAAATCGCCAATCTGCAATTCGCGGGAATTGATGCTTACGCCATTCGCGGTCCAGTCCTGAGGCATGTTCCGGAGTTCGCCTATTAAACGGACGTCATTTGTCTGAATTTGTTTCATATCGGCTCCTTATTGATTAATCCACGCGGCACTGGATCACGCAGGCGGCGCCGGTTTGTACGCGAGAGCCCGCTGCGGGCGATTGCGCGATGACAAATCCGTTTCCCCTGATTTTTACTTCAATGCCGGTCTGGTATAATTCATTGACTGCCCTGCGCATGCTCAGCCCGCGTACATCCGGAACGCGCACGGATTTATTATCCGCCAGGCCCGGATCGATGGCTGAATACTGCTTTCCGTATGTCAAGATCAGGATTTTTTCTTTTTTCGCGTTATACGTCCACTGCTGGTCGACAACGAGATCGCCTGCGCCCTTCATCTGATAAGCAATATCCAGATCATCGAGCAGGGAACGGGCGGCGTCAACGGTCATATAGCGCACGTCCGGCAGGGACGGGTCTTTGCCCGTGTTCTTCCAACCCGCGGTATCGGCTTCCGCGATCACGCGGTTGATCGTGCGGGCGAAGTCGTCGTCGGTATTGAGAATTTTTTCGATGATGACCCGCGCGGTCAGCGCGGCCGAGGTTTCGCCCCAGATGCTCTTGCGCGGGTTATTCACGATTACCAGAAACGTCAGCTGGGGATCATGCGCGGGAAAATAGCCGACGAACGACGCGTTGTATTCGCCTTTCGCGTAGCCTTTTTGTCCCTGCTGGACGCGCTGCGCGGTTCCCGTCTTTCCGGCGATGTCCACGCCCGATATCTGCACGCGTCGCCCGGTTCCGGAGACCACCACCTGCTGAAGCATCCGGGAAACCTTGGCCATGGTGGACGCCGATGCGATCGTGCGGATCGTTTGCGGTTCGCGTTCTTCGGTCAGCTGCGTCAGAGGGTCCGTTACCGCGCGGATAATGTACGGCTTGTTGAGCGCGCCGCCGTTGGCGATGGCCGCGTACGCGTTGATCAGCTGGAGCGCCGTCACGCCGATTTCCTGACCGATTGAAATCATGGGAAGCGATAGGCCCGACCAGTCTTTCGGATGACGCAGGGTTCCTTTGACTTCCCCGACTAAGTCGATGCCGGTTTCGTTGCCAAAACCGAACGCGCGCGCGTACTGGTATAATTTATCCGCGCCGAGTTTCTGAGCCGCCTTGATAATGCCGATGTTGCTCGACTGCTCGACCACCTGCGTGAACGTGAGCATGCCGTGCTTCTTGGAATCATGGATGGTGTGATTGTAGACTTTTATTTTTCCGTTTTCGCAGAAAATGGGCTCATCCGGAGTCACGATATTTTCCTCGATCGCCGCGACGGCCGAGAAGGCTTTAAACGTGGAACCGGGCTCGTAGAGATCTGTGATGACGCGATTTCGCAGCGTGGCTAAGCTGAACTGTTCGCGGCTATTCGGATCCTGCACGGGCGAGTGAACCATCGCGAGGATCTCGCCGGTTTTCGGCGCGAGAATGATGACCATTCCCTCGTCGGCTTCGTATTCTCGGATGGATCTTTCCAGTTCCTGCAGGGCGATCACCTGATAATTCGCGTCTACTGTCAGGATGATATTCTTTCCATTGACGGGCTCCTGGTGAGGATATTCGGGATTGGGAATCAACCGACCGCGCGCGTCGGCCTGGAGGATGGACCAGCCGTTTATACCGGCGAGCTTTTCATCCTGGCTGAGTTCTATTCCG
>JBBIRG010000038.1:7987-10949 GCA_037441945.1 Bacteroidota bacterium
CCTGGTTGTCAATGTCGGTAACGCCGACGATCGCCGCGGCCGATTTTCCGTACGGATAATACCGGCGAAGCGACTGCAGGCGGATCAGTCCCGGGACGGAATCAAGGATTTTCGAGGCCTGCGCGGCGTTCACCCGGCGTTCTAACCACACGAACGATGTTTTCTTACCGAGCAGTTTCCGGTAATTCGTTCCGGATTTCGGGAACGCGCTCATGAAATTCTCGGCGACGCGGTCCTTGTCTTTTTCGGACATGAAATTGGGATCGGCGGCGAACGAATAATTCATAAGGTTCACCGCGAGCTTATTCCCGTTCCTGTCAAAGATGATCCCGCGTTCGGCTTCCAGAGCGACTTTGCGCTCATACTGCTGGCGCGCCATGCTCTGATAACGGTCGTGGGAGATAACCTGGATGTAGAACAGGCGCGCGGCAATAACAGCCATGAACGCCGTCAGGAACAACGTCAGCGTCCGCAGTCGCACTACGCGCTTTCGCGCGAAGGCTGTATGTTTATCATTCGTCTTTGGATTCATGGCTCGGCTTGTCCGATGCGCGCTTTTCCATCTGGTAAAGACTGTCGCGCTGTTTCGCTTCCCGGACGCGGTTCTCGTCGATGAAGATGACGCCCGGCTTGTTTTTGTAGGGAATCAGGCGGAGATGTTCCGAGGAGGCGCGTTCGATGCGGTCGTACCCTGAATACCGCGCGATTTCCACGCGGATCGCCTCGTTCTGTTTTTCCAGTTCTAATTTTTTATCCTTCAGGATTTCGATTTTTGTGAGTTCCTTGCGGACGTATGCGATTTCCCATATCCAGAGCGTCATCAGCGCGGCGCCGCACAGCACCCACAGGTATATTTTCAGATTTTTGGAAGAACGAGCGGCGGTCTCGCCGGTCGGAGCAGGTTCCGCGGGTGTTTCTGTTTTCGGGACGACCGGAACGGGATTCGCCGGCTTTTCGGAAAATTTTTTATACTGAGCGTTCTTCGGATTCACCGTTTTCAAGGGTTTTTCGCTGACAGCAAACGGTTTTTCGGACATATCAATGCCCGTTAAGGGTTCGTAACGTGACGGCATGATTATTCCGTCCTTTCGGCGACCCTCAACTTGGCGCTCCGGGAACGAGGATTGCAGGCCATTTCATCTCCGCCGGGGAAGACCGGTTTTTTAGTCAGGATTTTCCAGGGATGGGCTTCCCGCGGAACCGCCGCCGGCATGTCATCGCCGGGAACCGGTTTAAAGAAATGCTTGACGATGCGGTCTTCGAGTGAATGATACGTGATAACGGCGATGCGTCCGCCGGGAACCAGAATGGACCACGCGTCGCTGAGAGCCTGGCGGAGATTGCCGAGTTCGTCGTTCACGACGATGCGCAGGGACTGGAAAATCCGGGATAATGTTTTCTTGAAAAATTTTCCTCCGGCGACGGATTCGATGATACGGAACAAATCCTGCGTGTAGACGATCGGTTTTTTTTCGCGGCGGTTCACGATAGCGCGCGCGATGCGGCGAGAGTTTTTTTCCTCGCCGAACCGGTAAAACACGTCGGCCAGGCCGCGTTCGCTGTACGTCCGAAGAATGACGTCGGCTGTCAGGGGCGACTGGCGATCGGCGCGCATGTCCAATGGCGCGTTCAGCCGGTAGCTGAAGCCTTTCTCCGATTCATCCAGCTGAAACGACGATACGCCGAGGTCCAGCAGTATGCCGTTCGCGCGGGAGAATCCGAGTGTATGTAAAACGGGTTTCATATTCCGGAAATTGTCTTTCACGGCAATCAGCCGGTTGCCGAAGGATTGAAGGCGCATCGTCGCGTACCGGATCGCGTCGTCGTCGTAGTCCATGCCGATCACGCGGCAGGAACCGTTGCGAGAAAGAATGCGCTCGGTGTGGCCGCCGCCGCCGAGCGTTCCGTCGACGTATACGCCGTCCGGCTGAACGTTCAGCCAGTCGGCGCAGGCTTCGGCGAGAACCGGGTTGTGAAAGACCGTCGCTCCGGCCGGGATGGTGTCAGGGTAAGAAGTGGCGCGCATATCCGCTCCGGCCGGTAAAAGGAATTAAAAGATCATCATGCGTTCGGCCGTTTTTTCCAGGTCGAACGCTTTATGGGTTTCATCGAACAGACCGGGATTCCAGATTTCGATCCAGTTCAGCATGCCGATGATGATCACGTCTTTATCAATGTTCGCGTACGTCAGCAGCGTCTGCGGGATTACGATGCGTCCCTGCTTGTCGAGTTCGGCTTCCTGCGCGTGGCCGAGTATCAGGCGGATGAATTTGCGCGTATCGGCATCCATCACCGAAAGCCCGCGCATTTTTTCCTCGAGCCGCCGCCATTCCGTGGAAGGATAAATGTAAACGCATTGCTCGAATCCCCTCGTCATGACGAGCGTGTTATTGTCTTCCGGAACGAACGCGCCTCTCATTTTCGCGGGCAGACTGATCCGGTTTTTCGGTTCTAATGTATGAGGATAAGATCCTTTGAATGCGGCCATTTTATACCACCTTTTTCCACTTTACTCCACTAATATTCATTCATTTGTGTCAAAAAGTCAAGAAAAAAATGACAATTTATTGAAAATATAACAATTTATGTAAATTATAAAAATTATCTCGGTTTTATGCTTTTCACCACAATTCACCACTTTTTTGTTAACTTGCTAATCGGGTTCAGTCACAATACACAATAACACCCACAAATGAAAAACATATCAGTATGCTTTTGTTAACACAAGATTTCTCTCCAGACAAGTCGGGATCGAAATTACGCCCTTTGGGTGATTCAGGGCAAGTAAAAGTGAGGCACGCCGAAAAGCTAGTTTGTTAAAGAAAGATATAACGAATTACTTTAACCTGTTTAACCGTTCATTGCATATTAGAACCTCTTATTAATAAGAGCATAATAATGCTTGCATTATGATTTAAAAATGCTTATATTACGGGCATGAAAAGTAAAGACTCGCGTTCAT
>JBBIRG010000039.1:0-10773 GCA_037441945.1 Bacteroidota bacterium
TACCTGACCGGCGAAGTGCTGGATGCGACCGGCGCCGTGGAGTGCGTGCCAATGGATTCCATCTTTAACGCCGAACTGGATCCGAACATCAATCTGAAAAACATCTATGAAGGAACCGTCTCGCCTTCGTTCCAGTTGTATCATGCGAAATGGAAAACCGGCTACGCCCTGCTCGGCAATTTTACCGTGAAAGGAGACACGGCGATTGAAATCAATTATAAATTCAGCATTCTGCAGAGACGGGCGCTGAGCCAAGTTCATACGGTAAACGGCAAATTCGGAAAATATACCGAAGCTTACCTGACTTACCTGAAGTATGCCGAATCGCTGTTCGCCGACCTGATCGGATTCAATGTCACCATCGACCGTGCGGGCGTCGTCAAAGGACAGGATAAGCTCCGCAGCCGCGTGGCGGATTACGACGGACTGCAGATGTACATCAAGAAATGGCTCGCGATCAAGCGTTACGACACGGCGATCCGTTTTTCAGAAGAAAAATCCTACGAAAACGCGATTCGTTACTTCGGGCTTTCCGCGGCCTATGATGAATACCAGACGCTGAACATCGCAGAGAACCTCGCCAAAACCTATGTATTCCGCGGGAGCGCGGCCTATAACGATAAAAACTGGGACGCCGCTGAAAAAGATTATCAGAAGGCAATTGAAACCGATCCGGAAAACGCCGACGCCTATTATAATCTCGGCAATGTGTACAAGGAAAAGGAAAAATGGGATGACGCCGAACAGAATTACCAGAAAGCGCTGAACCTGAAACCGGATATGACCGCCGCTTATGTCAATCTCGGATATATTTTCAACCAGCAGGGCGATTTCAATTCAGCGGTCAAATCGTATAAAAAAGCCGGGACTTTAGATGCAAAGAATCCGCAGATACTCTATTTTCATGGCGTTGCGCTGGATAATCTCGGCGAAACCGCGCAGGCTAAAGCGAAGTATGAGGAAGCAATTGCCCTGGATTCCACCATAGCCGGCGCGCACCTGAATCTCGGCATTATTTATAAGCAGACGAAAGACCTGAACCGCGCGCGCACCCATTACCAGCGCGCTCTGACTTACGATCCGGGAAGCGCCCTGGCGCACCGCAACCTCGGCATACTGCTGATGAACAATAAAAAAGAAGTTGCGCAGGCCGTTTTCCATCTTGAAAAAACGCTTGAACTGGAACCGAATCAGGACGACGCAAGCATCATCAAAAAGAATATCGAGATACTGAAGAAAAAACTTCCGAAGAAGAAAAAGAAATAATTTTTTGAATTCCCTGAAACCGCCGCTGACCGAATCGTCAGGCGGTTTTTTTTAACGGGCCCGCGACTCCTTATAATGTTTTACGGTATCGCATTTGTTTTCTTCACGCTAGCTTGAACTGGCTCAATTGATGGGCTTTATTGCGATCCCGGTGTTTATTCATGTTTTTTTTTTGGAGGATAATCGGATAGAAATTTTGTATTAACCAAACTAGGGGAACCCATTTTTTTGAGCGGTTTTATTCATGAATTACGACTGAACGCTATTCGCAACATACTATATTTTGTACCCGCTGTATCGGAAAAATATTTCGACAACAAAAACTTGATAGCATTTTTTTATAAGCGGCGCGTTTCATTGAGTTTTTCGGCAGCCTCGACCTTATTTATCACGGAAGACATTGTTTAGTCTCGAAGAGCTTATGACAAACTGATTCATAAAACGGTTGATAACATAAGCGTTGTGAGCTTTTCGGTTATCCATCTAACCGGGACAAGCCAGAACCAAAATGGGAAATAAAAACATCAAAGTTGAACTTGAAATAATTCTTTACAAACGCTTTATGATAAAGGCTTTGCGCTGTTGATGAAAATATTCTGCCGCAAAAAACACGAATTTCACTTGTAAGGCACTAATGTGATCTTTACGCCGCCTTGTCTTTAAGCATTTTCCCGGCCAACCATTTTTCAAAACCGATAATCAGAAATATAACTGATCCTGCGGCCAATGAGATAAGCAATTCTCGTAAGTCAAGCGGGGATGTATGAAACACTTTTCGCATAAAAGGCGTGTACATAAACAAAGCCTGGCAAAAGAGAATCGCGGCAATACCCCAAAAGATGATTTTATTGCTGAAGAAACCGATTTTCCAAACGGAATCTTTAAGTGATCGGCAATTAATCATATAGAATATTTGAAATATGATTATAAAAGTTACCGCAATAGTTTGCGATTTGGCCAAGGCGTCGGCCTGCGGCATGCCTGTTTTCAGCGAATAGGCGTATTCCCAGTTGAAAAGCAATATGGTGCCGGTTGTCATTAATAGCGAAACGAAAAAGACGCGGAATGTGACAAAACTGTTGAAGAGAGCTTCGTTAGGTTTTCTCGGCGGGCGATTCATAACATTAGGTTCTTTTACTTCGAAGGCAAGGGGCAGCGCCAAGGCAACTGCGGCAACCAAGTTGATCCACAACAACTGGGTTGGCAGCATTGGGAGCAATAGCTCGTTGGTAATTGGATTAAACGGAAAGAACATAATGCCGTAAACAAGAATAAAAGCAAGCCCCAGATTGGTAGGAAGTAAAAAAGCGAGTGATTTTAGCAGATTGTCATATACTCTGCGCCCTTCTTCAACAGCGGCAGCAATGCTCGAAAAATTATCATCGGCAAGAACGATGTCGGCCGATTCCTTAGAAACCGACGTGCCGGTAATGCCCATAGCGACGCCCACGTTCGATTGTTTGAGCGAAGGCGCATCGTTTACGCCGTCGCCGGTCATGGCCACAATTTCATTGTTGCTTTGCAGGGCTTTCACTAATCGAAGCTTATGCTCGGGCGCAACACGGGCGAAAATATTCGTGGTTCGGATTGTTTCATCCAGTTCAATTTCGTCCATTTTCGATAAATTAACTCCCGTAACGACATTTCCATTATGTGATAGTCCCAGTTCCAATCCAATAGCTCGGGCGGTGGCGCGATGGTCGCCCGTTATCATTTTTACGGTAATGCCGGCGTTATGGCATGCTTTAATAGCTTCAATAGCTTCCGTTCGGGGGGGGTCAATCATCCCAATCAGACCAATAAACTGAAATCCGCTCTCGACGTCGTCAATTGATAAATCATAATGGTTGGTTTCATTCCATTTTTTTTGGGCAATAGCAAGTACACGCATTCCTTTAGAACCAAGCCGTTCCGTTTGAGAGATAATATTCTGAGCGTCCAGACGGATGCCGCCGATATGTTCGGAACAACGTTTTAAAATAACCTCGGGCGCCCCTTTAATGATAATATTATCATGAAGGGTAGCCATATATTGTTTTTCAGAATCAAACGGGATAACGTCTTTTCTCGGATTTGTTTGCCGTAAATCGTCTATGACAATGCCGGCCTTTGATGCCGCTACGACCAATGCGACTTCCGTCGGATCGCCTGAAATGCTGAAATTGTTTGTCTCATAAATAATATTGGCGTCGCTGCACAGTACGGCGCTCTTTAATAAAATAATTATTTCTTCAGGCAATGGGTTCATTTCCTGTCCGCGCTGGAGGAAAGAGCCAGCCAAATCATAGCCGACGCCCGTTACCAGCATTTCGTAATTGTTACTCCAAAGCTCGTTCACCGTCATTTCGTTACGGGTCAACGTTCCTGTTTTGTCGGAGCATATCACAGTTGTGCTTCCCAGCGTTTCAACAGCCGGAAGCTTTCGTATAATAGCTTTTCGTTTAGCCATACGCTGGACGCCTATAGCCAGGGCTATAGTAACAACAGCCGGAAGTCCTTCGGGTATTGCTCCTACAGCCAATGCAATGGCAAATATTAAACTTTCTTTCAGCGCATCGGATAACAGAACGCCCTGTCCTATGGCGCGATAGGTTCCGATCATCATAATGACCAGGGTAATTGCCACGATTCCAACGGTTAAAAACTTGCCGATTACTGCAAGTTTTTTAGTAAGCGGCGTTTCCAGATCGATGGTTTCGTTCAGCATATCCGAAATTTTTCCAAGCTCGGTGTTCATACCGGTAGCCACCGCAACGGCAGTAGCGGTGCCCGAAACAACCAAGGTGCCGCTGAAGACCATACATTTTTTATCGCCGATAGTTATCTCAGCATTCACAGCCTCAATAGATTTTTGTGAGGGAACGGATTCGCCCGTCAGCGCGGCTTCTTCCACCTGCAGGTTTTTTTGCTGAATCAGCCTCATGTCTGCCGGTATGCGATCGCCCGCAGCCAACTGAACAATATCGCCGGGAACGATTTCCGATACGGGTATCGTAACGATATTTCCATCGCGCAGCGCCGTTGCGTTTTCCGGCACCATGTTGCTTAAAGCTTCGATAGCTTTCCCCGCCTTGAATTCCTGGATGAAGCCAATAATGGAGTTTACAACGACTACAGCCAGAACGACTAGTCCGTCCGTTATTTTGCCCAACGCCGTGGCTAAAGTACTTGAACCAATCAGCACCCATATTAACGGATTGTTTACTTGCCGCCAAAGGAGCTTGAATGCGCCGTCTTTGCTTTTTCTTTTGATAAGGTTTGGTCCATATTTCAAAAGCCTGTTTTTAACTTCGGGGGATTTAAGTCCATTTAGGGAACTCTCTAAAACGCTAAGAGCTTGATTGTAATCAATAGCGTGCCATTGTCCGTTTTCGCTTTTTGTCATCATCAATTGTGGTGGTTTGTTTTTATGATGTTGCGTTAAGGCTGTGAGTTTAAAACACAGATTGTTCAGATTTTGGTAAAGAAAAATGTTGGATTATATTAAAAGTCGAAAAGTTCTCCCAATAGCCCTTTCTTTTTTTTATAGCGGTATTCACTTTCTTTTGCGTGATAAGGCTTCTTTTCGTGAAAATTATCATCCGGATCATCTTTAAAGTTCTGTGAAGACCGATCGATTATTTTATCAAGTTCTCCGCGATCAAGCCAGACGCCGCGGCATTCAGGACAGTAATCAATTTCTACGCCGCTACGGTCAGTCATTTGCAGGTTTACATTACAATTTGGACATTTCATAAATTATTCCTTTCTTATTTAATAATTTTGTCAAGATGCTTAATTTTTTCATTGGTCATAGAATCAAGTTTGGATGAGGTTTTATTTATTACGGAATCAAGTTTTTTCACTTTGTCGCTTTCGCTTTTAATTAGAGAATCAAGAGTTAAAACCTTGTCCACTTCCTTATTTATCAAAGAATCTAAAGATTCGGTTTTATTTTTTAATTCATTAAGCTTATTTTATACTTCTTTGCTCAAGTTGCCGCAAGCTGTGAAAAAAACAACAGATAAAACCGGCATGATATAGTTTTTCAAAAAACGCTTCATAGTTCAACATTCCTTTCTTGTTTAGTTCGGCAAATTTTCTCTATAAGTTGGTATGTGGTTTTCCGTGAAAATTATCATCTGGTGAATACTTAAATTTTATATAGAACGCCGGATTGTATGATCGGTCTCCGCGGGCAAGCCGGATGTCACGGCAATCAGGAGAGCAGTCCATTTCGGCGCCGCTATGGCCCGTCGTCGACGGGTTTACATTAAAACCCGGACATTTCATTTATTATTCCTTCCCGAACTAATAATTTTATTCAAATTTTTTAACCTTAATAATTGAAATAGATTCAATCCCGGCAGGGATTATATGTATCACGATTTCAATTGTGAACTTAGCAGTTTCTGTTTTTGACCGCAGCGCCTGGAGTATGCAACCTAATCCGCATCTTTATTGATCAATGAATATCAGTACCGTTGTTATTTATTTATTCGTTTGATTTTCAACTTCTTTGCCCAAGTTACAACAAACTGTGAAAAAAACAATAGTAATTAATAAGACCGGAAAGTGGTGAACATAAAATTAATTTTAAAATCGTTTGGAACTGCGTTTATTATTCACTTTGCAAGGAATAACCATTTGATAATTATTCATTTTTAAATGAACTTATTAAAAAATCGATAAACTATCACACTCCTTGCCTTTGGGCGCTTCAAAATGCGCCAGATGGGCAGTTGAAAATGCGCCGCCTTTCTTACTTTAAGTTATCTGTGTTTCAGAGTCAAAGGTTTTCATATCCCTAACCAAATTTTTTCTTTTCAAACGATAAATTTTTCCTAATATTCTAAGAACCGATCCAGAATAGCTGAAGCGGTAACGTTATCGCCCATCATTTGACTCCAATTTTCCACTGGACAATTCGCCGAAATGATCATCGAGGATTTCTGATGCCGCCGATGAATCACCTCTAATAATCCTTGAGCCGCCGCCGCCGATAGATTTTTCATAACCAGTTCATCAATGACAAGCAGGTGCGCTTCCAACAAGGGTTTTACGGTATCGGGCTCAATACCATTCAGATCAAAGATCGAGCGATAGATGACGCTAAATCCCTTGTGAATGGCTTCCAGTCCGATCGCGACGGCAATATGAATTTTCCCCACTCCGGGCGGTCCGATCAAAAGAAGATTCTGGCGTTCAGCGACAAAACCGCAAGAGGCCAACTGTCGGACTTGCGCTTTGTTTAATGAAGGATTAAACGAAAAGTCAAAATCATCCAGCGTGCGTTAAGACGGAAAAGAAGCGGTTTTTAGTCTTCGGTTCAGCGGGCGTACCCGGCGACGAGCCGGTTCGTCATCGAATAAATTGGATAAAAACCGCTCAAAGGTCAGTTCATGCGATACCGCTTCCGATACGCTTACCGGAAGGACGGCAGCCATACCGGAGAGACGGACGCTTTTGAGTTGCTAGATCGGTTGGGCAAACATCGATAGTAAAGACAGTAAAAAGCATATTGTGTTGTTGAAGAATCAAAAGAGCTTTTTACGCGATTTGTTCTTTTTTGGATTGAACGTATGTATTTGACAATGTTTTAGCGCGATGCCTCTTTGCTTTTATGCGCCTGACGCCCCACCCTGTTGTTTTTAAATCGTCCACGCTAACTCATCCGGATTCAATTCAGGAGAATTGTATGGTAAAACACATTACTTCCCAACGTCATTTTTCTCGTGCATGCGAGCCCTCGGCTTCCAGACGGTTATAATATACGCCGCTGGAAACAAATTTGCATGATGCGTCTTTTCCGTCCCCGTTAATGAAATGTTCCCCGGCGTTGCGTTGTCCGCTATACGTTTCAATGAACATTTGAAAATCGACTATGAACGATTAGTCGCAAAAAAACAGAATAAGAAAATTGCGTTGATTGCCGTAGCCCGTAAACTCCTTTGTTTGATGTATACTCTTTGGAAAAAGAAAGAAATGTATCAGACTGATACTATAAAACCCGAAAGGATTCAGCCGCATGAAACATCTGAAATGTTTCACTTTTATCTTGACTTTCAACACAGTATCTTAGCGGTAAGACTTTCTTTAACCGCATACGAAGAGATATTTTAAAGAAAAAACCTTTTCAAAGACAGAATGAAACATATTGGTTATGGATTTTTATCTTTAGCTAGCGAAATTCTTAGCAGTTAAAACATCCTCCACAAAAAAGAATTAAATTAAATTATTAGAAACTATATTAATTTCAATCGATGCTATAATGTAGTAAACATAATAAAAACAAGCATTCAATAAATAGCAGTGTAAAATTAGAAATTTCATTAATGATAATTATCACAATTAAAATAAATTAATCACTAGGTTATTCATTGTTATTATTGGTTTTAATGTAATTCTATAATATTTTTTTCACAAAAACCTTGACAGTGTGAAATAAATAATTTATTTTATGATGTATGAATTGCTTTTTAAACAACATTCATTAACAAAAAACAAGGACAAAAAAATGAACAAGAAGCAAATCCTCCTCGTTGATGATGACATCGATGTCATCACCATTCTCGAAACCATTCTGAAAAAAGAAGGTTACGACGTCATTTCCGCGAATGACAAAAAAGAAGGCATGAAAAAAATCCGCGAGAAGAAACCGGATCTCGCGATCCTCGACGTGATGATGACCACGCACTATGAGGGATTCGAAATGGCGAAAGAAATCATCGACAGCCCGGAACTGAAAGACATTCCGATCCTGATGCAGACTTCCATCGACGTCTTGCCGACCACACGCCCCGACGTCCAGGCCATGGCGCATGAATTCCGCAAAAACCCGGGTTTTAAAGACCTGCACGTCATTCTGATCCGCGACATCAATACGGGCAAAGCAGGCATCGATTACCTCTCGGAAAACGGACAATCCATCTGGTTTCCCGTGGACGGCTTCATCAAAAAACCGGTTGACGGAAAGAAAATCCTGCCGGAAATCAAACGCGTTTTGAAATAAATTTCCACTCCACGCGAAACACACGAATGACACGAAAAAACAAAATAGAACAAAAGCGCGATTAAACAGTAAGTTGACTTTTAAGAATTTCTCACTTTTTTTTGCGTGTTTCGTGGGAAAACAAAAAAACAGAAATCATGAAAACAAAAATTGATGAAATACTCGACCATTACCCCGGAGCGAGACGCGACCAGCTGATCCCTGTCCTGCAGGATATCCAGGACGCCGACGGGTATTTATCGCAGGAAGCGCTTGTCAAAACCGGCGGACGGCTGAACATGCCCACCAGCAAAATCTACGGCGTGGCGACCTTCTACAACCAGTTCCGGTTTGAACCGAAAGGCAAATACCATATCCAGGTCTGCCGCGGAACGGCCTGCCACGTGCTGGGTTCGCTGACGGTGCTACAGGAACTGGAAAAAACACTGAAAATCAAATCGGGCCAGACTTCGCGGGACGGGCTTTTCAGTGTTGAAGTCGTCGCCTGCATAGGCGCCTGCGGACTCGCGCCCGTCATCAGCGTCAACGGCACGTTCCACGGAAACGTTACCGCTGCCGGAATTCAAACCATTATCGAACAATACCGGAATAAAGAATCCCTATGATCAACATAAACATTCAAAAAACGATGATGGCCCATCTCCACGGCCAGACCGCGGGCGATGCGGATGCCTTGAAAGTGATACAGACGTTCCGGAAAGACGACGTTTCTAAACCCGTCATTTACGTGGGCGCAGGAACCTGCGGGCTCGGAGCCGGCGCAGCGGAAACGATTATCACCCTTAAAGATCAATTGAAAAAAAACGCTATCGACGCCGAGATCATCGAAGTCGGATGCATCGGCCTGTGCACCGCCGAACCGATCGTGGATGTCCAACTTCCAGGCCGGAACCGCGTGTCGTTCAAAAACGTTACACACGATAAAACCGGCGTTGTTATCGGGTGCCTGAAAGAAGCCGTCGCCGATAAAAAGGACGTCCTAGGACAATTTAATCATTCGGAAAAAAAATCATGGGATGGCGTAAATGATATCAAACGGCATCCCTTTTTCGCCAAACAACTTCGCGTTGTACTAAAGCAATGCGGGATCATCAATCCCGAAAGCATCGAGGAATATATCGCGCACGGCGGTTATTCGGGGCTGAAAAAAACGCTGGATCAGATGACGGCGGAATCGGTTTGTGATTCGATAGAAAAAAGCGGCCTGCGCGGACGCGGCGGCGGCGGATTCCTGACCGGAAAGAAATGGCAGTTTGCCCTCGTTCAGAATGCCGGACAGAAATACCTGATCTGCAACGCCGACGAAGGCGACCCGGGCGCGTTCATGGACCGCGCGGTGATCGAAGGCGATCCGCACCGGCTCATCGAAGGCATGGCGATCGCCGCGTACGGTATCGGCGCTTCCCTCGGTTACGTATACATTCGCGCGGAATATCCGCTCGCGATCAAGCGCCTCAAAATCGCTATTCAGCAGGCGAAAGAATACGGATTGCTCGGTAAAAACATTTTCGGAAAAGGATTCGATTTTGAACTGAAGATCAAAACCGGCGCGGGCGCGTTTGTCTGCGGAGAGGAAACCGCGCTGATGGCTTCCATCGAAGGCAGGCGCGGAATGCCGAAACCGCGTCCTCCGTTCCCGCCCGTCAAAGGTCTGTTCGGCAAACCGACCGTCATCAATAATGTCGAAACGCTCGCAAATGTACCCGAAATCATACTCAATGGCTGGGAATGGTTCAGTTCCATCGGAACGAAATCCAGCAAAGGCACGAAAGTCTTCGCGCTGTCCGGAAAGATCAAAAACACCGGGCTCGTAGAAATCCCCATGGGAACAACCATCCGCGAAATCCTTTTCGACATCGCCGACGGCATCGCGAACGGCAGGAAATTCAAAGCGGTGCAGATCGGCGGCCCTTCCGGCGGTTGTATCACCGACGCGAACCTGGATATCCAGATTGATTACGAATCCCTGTTAGCCGTGGGAGCTATGATGGGCTCCGGAGGGCTTGTGGTCATGGACGAGGATAACTGCATGGTCGACGTGGCGAAATTCTTCATGGATTTCATTCAGCGCGAATCCTGCGGGAAATGCATTCCATGCCGCGAAGGCACGAGACGTATGCTTGAAATCCTCGAAAGCATCACGCAGAAACCAGTCGCAGGTGAGAATCAGGCTCTGGAGCGGATGAAGGGCGTCATGCAGCTCGAAAAACTCGCACAGGTGATCAAAGATTCGTCGCTCTGCGGTCTCGGCCAGTCGGCGCCGAATCCGGTTCTCAGCACGCTCCGCTGGTTCCGAGAAGAATACGAAGAGCATATCTTCGAGCGCAAATGCGTCACGAAAGTCTGTACGGAGCTTCGCAAATTCCGAATTCTTGCCGATGCTTGCACCGGATGCACGGTCTGCTCACGGAAATGCCCTGTCAGCGCGATCATCGGTTCGAAGAAAACCCCGCATTTTATTATTGAAGACAAATGCATTGGCTGCGGCGCCTGTATGGAAGCGTGCAAGTTCAATG
>JBBIRG010000040.1:0-10767 GCA_037441945.1 Bacteroidota bacterium
CGCTATGCGGCAGTCGGCGGAACCCACACAGGGCGGGATTCGTTCCTTCCGTTTTCCTTCGGACCGCCGGTCTGCACAAGTCCCGCAGCCCAGCCGATTGAGCTGTCGGCCATGCTGATCATCAGAGACTTCTGCGACTTGTCCGAAAAGGAATAAGTATGCGTATCCGGGAACAGATAAGCAAAACATGCGATAAAAAAAATAAAACCATCAAACACGTTACATCTCTTAGAAACCTGCATCAATATTTCCTTATATATTACTTTTTTTTGCCGACTCTTCCAGCCTGATAAGAAACCGCCTTTCACGGTTGATGCTGACATCATCCGTCTGGTATTTCGCGTAACCCAGCGCCCGTTCATTAAATATCATAGCGCAGCGTATGTCGCCCGTCCGCGAATAAATTTCTGTTAACATGCGGCACCGTAACAATTCTAAAATCGAATCCGTCATTTTTGCCCTCTCCAGAAAATGGGCTGAGCGCCGCCAATCGTCATTGTCATAATATAATTTTCCTGCCCATAAATTCAATAAGGAATCTTCCCCTGCTGCAATATTTTCGATACTGGCGCTGTCCGCGTCAAAGAATTCCGTCAGCTGATTTTTTAAGATTTCCGGATGCCTTAACAGAAGGTGTTTACGGATCATAGTTTCAAAATAAATACCGGCGAACCGTTTATATTCATGATGCGCGGCGGCATACAGGGAATCCGCCATTTCAAGCGATCCTGCCAGAAAAGCTACATCCGCTCGCAAAACAGCGAAGCGCGCCCGCCACGCCGGATGAACTCCCCCGCGGCTAAGAGCCTCCTCAACCGATGCGGCTGCTTCCGGGTAATATCGCGACCGCTGAAAGCAGCGTGCTTTCATCCAATGCAGCATCATATTTCCGGGATCCTTTTTCAGCGCGCATTCCGTAATCGGCAGAGCTTTTTCAAATTCGCTATTTTCCATCAATAGGCCTATTTCCCGGATGTAGCCGGCCACGGCGTGAAAGCAGGGCTTTTCCGTATACGACGGCTGCAGCAGCATATCGGCAAACGCGATATTGGCGCTGTCAACCGGAACATTCCTCAATACTGTTTTCCATTCCTCAATCAGCATTCCAAGCGGCTTGCCGTATTCGCGCTCAAAATCCAGCGACCGGTAAACCGCCTTGAAACGGGACAGAGGATAATGTTCTGTCAGGTACTTACAAAAAGATCCGGCTATGGTATAACTTAAACGCGTCGCGGTCGTGAAAAAAATGCGCTGCCTCATCAGTTGATCCATATCGGGTAACCGGTCTTTCATTAGAAGGACTCGCGCCCACTGATGCGGCGTCAGCAATCCGTCATCGTCTCCGTAGGCTTCCGCAATGCCTTCAAGAAGAACAGCCGAAAGGGAACTGTACAGCGGATGCCCGAATTCATTCGCCAGCAAGTGAACCATTTCATGCCGTAAGACGTCTTCAGCATCCCGGGCGTTGACATGGATTTCATTGTTCCAGATTCGCGCGATATGGGTTTTACCAGAGCCAATCAGCATTTTTTTCTGTTCATGATCCCGGTAGATAAAAATCCGGATTTTCCCGCAGTTCCATCAATTCAGTCAGATCATGATAATGAAATTCCGCCAGTCGCATTAAATATTCGACGGTCTCTCTATCCAGTGAATAATCGGCTTGACATTCGACAGCGCCGAAATATCGTGTTTGGGAAAGTTCTCTTGTCAAATCATCATCCGAGCGTAAAAATCCCAATCGACCGCTGTTAAAAATTAAAAATCCGGTTCCGATCCAGATCAATGCAAAAAGCGCCGGAATGACTCTAAAGCCCCTGGTTCGGCTAATGAACAAAATACGGGCAAGCATGATTAACCCCGCGGCAAAAATGAAAGACAGCGCGCGATGCGTAATGAGCGCCGTATCAACCGGAATCCAGTCATCGTAAACCGGACCCGCGAAATATCCCCAGAAAAAACTATACACCGAGACCGGCGGATAAGCCGCGACGCAAAATAAATTATAGAATAATGACACAATGAGTATCATCAGCAACACGGAATGCCGAAACCGTTTTAATATTGAAAAAATAAAGAAACCCAATCCCAGACCGGACACGGATGAAACGACCGGCAGAAGCATAAAATAAACCAGGCTTCGTCCGATACAGCAGTGACGGAATATCAGACCGATCCCTGTCATCACAAACGCCGTCAGGATAAGCAACAACGTGTAACCAGCGGATTCCCTCATGACGAAATATCCGCATTCCTTATTCCAGCCGATTCCGTTTTTCAAAGGGTGTTTACTGACCGATATTACGGAAAAAGCTATTCCCCAGAAAAGGAAAGCGCCTGTGAGGGCGTGATATTCATAATCCATATCACGGATCATAGGAATAAAAATCAACGAAAATTGCAGCAAAACCAGAAAAGCAAATATGATTTTCAGCGTACGGTTTTTTTTGAATGCATTTAAGATATTAAAAAATCCTGTCTAATAGAAAAAATTAAACAAATCGAAATCCGTTAATTCTGAAATCCGGCAATATTCAGCGTTTCGACGGCATTGATAATATCAAAATATCGTTTGTCGCTTAAAAGATGCGGGGCATAAACTTCCCAGTTAGCGCGGAGTTCATTCCGCCGTAGGTCCAGTTGGTATCTCAGCGGGTACTTCCGGTATGTACTGTCCGAATTGAGTTTCCAGACCTGATTCGATTCCAATACCGACCATAAATCCATCAAATGGTTATCAGGCAAATGTTTTTCATTTCCGTTTACAAAAAATTCAATTTTCTGTTCTATGTGCCGGATCGTAATGGAATCCACGCGGCCGCTTTCTTCTTTAATCAATCGAATTTTACTTTCGGCTGACCATAATGAAACCTCCGGATACCGGTCACTGAACAGCGTCATCAGAAATTCAGCGAGTTGATTCACCGGCGAATCCCCGCTTTCAAACGCGCTGACATTGACTGACAGGGATTTATCTTTGACATGGATGCTGTAATAATTTTCCTGAAGGGATGGATTTTCACTTTCGAAGGGATATTCCCGCAAACCGGCTACCATCTGATAAAATTTCTGATATTCATTCTTTGATAGAATCAAAGTATCGGCAATATTTCTCCGGATCGCGTTTGGTTGGCGGTAATCCAGCGCGGAATAAGGACCGTTCATACGATGAACAAACATACGCGCACAGGTTGAATCTGACGGATGCAAATTAATTCCCAGTTGCAGCTTGAATAAATTCACGGGATTAGACACACGCAACATCAGCTCGAATTCAGGCGAGGGGACATAAGTTGTTTGCCCGCAATACGTTATCAGGATCACGGAAGCGAAAAGAGAAAAATACCCGTAAAGCGTTGTTTTCATCATAATAAAAAAACCAGCGACAGGATAACCGGCCGCTGGTTATTCATAATTAAAAAAAAGAATTAAATGATTCCTTTTTTCATCGCGTCGCGTGCGGTCATGCCGCCGGCCATTTCAACGATTTTGTTGTCGTAGAAATCGGCAATCCGGGCGACGGATTTGATGGAGGCCATGAATTCGTTTTCATCCAGATTCGCGCCGGCGAGCGAGTTACTGAAAATGATCGTGCCGTCGAACGTGATCCCGAACGCGCCGAAATGCAGCATCGCGTTTTCCCGGAGCAGGAACTTCAGTATGTTTTCGTCAAGATTGGCTTCCTGTACAACGTACGCGAACGTTTCCACGATCACGTCGCTTTCATGCCACGGACGTATCACCGTCTGAACAACGGTCGATCCTTCATAGACCAGGAAACGTCCATCCTCCTGATGCTCGTAATTGTTCTTGAAAAGTTTCTGGATGAATTTCTCGACTTTCGCCTGGACAAATTCATTCAGCTTCGCGCCAGTCATTTTCGGGGCTTTAGCGGTAACCGCTTTTTTCGGCGTCGTTTTTTTTGTGAGCGCACGTTTTGCGACAGCGCGCTTGGCGACGGCTTTTTTCCTGCCGGCTCTTTTAACGGCTTTTTTCACGGGCTTTTTGGCAAACATTTTTTTGGCGGCGTTTTTCCTCGTCTTGACGACGGGTTTTTTCGCCTTCACTTTTTTAGCTTTTCTAGGCATAGTGTTTCTCCTGCAATGAATATATGAGTTGTTTCTATTCAGGACATACGTGCATCCGTTAATTACCGAAAAAAATCGGAAATTTATTTATTAAAGTCAAGCGGTGATTCATGCATTTTTATATTTTTTTTCAGAAAGCCTTTTCAGAATGTTACGCCGTAAACGATATAGCGTAACTTAATTAACGGCTGTTAGCTTTGTTTTCTTTTTTTGTTTTTTCAATTTCATTGTAAATTTCACTCGCCGCTTTTTCCGCGGCTTCCGCGAAATCATTTCCGCCCGATGCGTAAATAACGCTTCGGGAAACATTGATCATGGCGTTGACATAATCCCCGTTAAAATTGATCCTTACTGCGGATGCAAGGTCGCCTCCCTGCGCGCCTATGCCGGGTATGAGAAACGGTAAATCCACTGCGAGCATCCTTATGCGCTGCATTTCTTCCGGATGCGTCGCGCCAACGACTAATCCGCTGTTGTTATGTAGATTCCATTCGCCCGATTTACGCGCAATGCGTTCATAAAGCGTCATGTTCCCGTCCGTTGAATACTGAAAATCACGCGATCCCGGATTGGACGTCAGACAAAGTATGAACGCGCCTTTATCCGGTTTTCGTATAAACGGTTCGACGGAATCATAACCCATGTAGGGATTGACTGTCACAGAATCAAAATCCAGTTCACGTAGAATGGCTTTCGCGTATTGGTCGGCGGTATTGCCGATGTCGCCGCGTTTGGCGTCGGCTATGAGAAGAATATCCGGCGATAAACTTCGGATATGGCGGACGGTTGCATTCATAATTTCCCATCCTGCGACGCCAAGCGATTCATAAAACGCGAAATTGAGTTTGTACGCTCCCGTTTTTTTAAAAGTCGCTTCGGCGATGGCGCGGTTGAACGAGAGAACTGGATCTTTTTTTCCCTTAAGTGTTTCAGGCAATTTCTCGGCGTCCGTATCAAGGCCGATGCAGATACTGCTTCGATGAAGCGCCTTTTCCATTTTGTCAGAATAGCACATTTTTATCCGTGCGGCGTTGGATCGTTATTTTTTCTCATTCGGTGGCTCGCAGAAAACAAGATGGATTTTTCCTCGGCTGTGAGATTATCGAAACCGATTTCGTTGATTTTATCAAGTATCCTGTCAACCTGCCGTTTCAGTTCCTCGTCGGCATTTTGCGGTTTCTGAGTCGGATGCAGCTTCAAATGAGGCGGAGGTACGGCTGTTTTCGGTGATCGTTGAAAACGGATATGAATGATATTTCGTTTCAGATAAATCAGTCCGGTCATCAATCCGCCGAGATGCGCGAAATGCGCTATCTGATCGTTGCCCGGCGAAGCGATGCTCAGAAAAGTGATCACGCCGAATATCATCACCATATACTTCGCCTTCATCGGGAAAATAAAAGCGAACAAAACAATGTGATTCGGGAAAGTCATGCCAAACGCGAGCAGAACGCCGAATACCCCGCCCGACGCGCCGATGACATAGCCTTCGGAAAAAAATAAAAATGTCAGTCCGGCTCCGATGCCGCAAATCAGGTAATATTTCAGAAATTCACGGCTACCCCACGTCCGCTCGAGTTCTTTGCCGAACATCCACAACGCCAGCATATTGAAAAGCAAGTGCCATGTATCGGCGTGAAGAAACATGTATGTCGCGAGTTGCCAGATTTCCCCGCGCCATATTTTTTTCGACAGCGCGAGATGCAGCAGGAATCCGTCGAATTCAATCAACGAAAAAAACGCCTGTAATAAAAAAACGATTCCGTTGACAATCATCAGCCAGACGACAACCGGGTAGCCGTTACTGAAAATAGTAGAGTACCCGCCATATGAATTTTTTTGTCCGAACATTTTGTATGAATGTTTTCCTGTTAATTAAAAAACACAGATTAAACAGAGAACACAAAATATTAATATCATTTAAAACTTTTTCTTTTCAGTCTATTCGCATTTTGTAAACTCTTTACCCTTTGGGGCTTTGTTATTCGCGATCAATTCGGAGCCGTCAGCGCCTTATCATAAATCGGAGCGGGAATGAAACTGATGATGAAAATAATAATCGCCAGAATCCCGACCGCCATTCGCCGTGTGTCTAACGGAACTTCCTCGTCCTGTACAGGCGGATGCTTGATCCTAATAACAAATATAATTAAAATTGCCCAGATAAACCAACTTTTAATGTCATAAACGAGTCCGATCAGCAGAATGGCGGCGAACGCGGCGGCGGCGAAGTATTTTTGTTTTCGTCCGACGAGCGCGTACAAAACATGTCCGCCGTCGAGTTGCCCGATTGGAAGCAGATTCAGAGCTGTAACTAAAAGGCCAAACCAGCCGGCGAAAAGCAGAGGATAATGAATAATATCGTACATTGCCGGAAGTTTATCAGGCGCCAGTAACTGCCCAAGCGCGGAAAATAATAAGGAACTACCGAAATGAATAACCGGTTCGCCGTTGTAAACCGACTGAGCATCATAAAACTGATAGGCATATTCTTTTGGGGGAATAAACAAGAAACCCAGTATAAGCACTACCAGACAGACGACAAATCCAGCAAGCGGGCCCGCGGCGCCGACGTCCATCAGTTGCCGGCGTGTCCGGATCGGGGATTTGATGCGGATAAATGCGCCGAATGTACCGGGCATGATCGTTGTTCCGCTGAATCCGGGTATAATCCACGGAGGGATCAGGATTCCGGGTAAAAAATACGGCAGGGTTACTTTCATGCCGTG
Organism: Bacteroidota bacterium; assembly: GCA_037441945.1. Classification (GTDB taxonomy): domain Bacteria; phylum CLD3; class CLD3; order SB21; family JBBIRG01; genus JBBIRG01. The sequence goes on from JBBIRG010000040.1 coordinate 6,818, forward strand.
ATATCGCGCGGCGAAATAGTGACCGAATTCATGAGCGGTCAGGATCGCCATCAGCGCAAAACTGTACTGGAAGCCGATCCATAGATCCCACTCGTCCGTAATCTGGCGGTTAATAATCGTCGCCGCGCCGGTGATGAATACGATCATGAATGTTACGCCGAACAGCGCCGCATGAAACGCCGGATGATTCAGCCAATTCGTATTCGGCCCGTCTGCCTGAAACTGCTCCGGCTCAATGTAACGGCTCTGATTATTTGCGCCCGGGCGTTGCAGTACCAGTTCGATGACGTCGATTTTTCCTTCCGGGGTGAACCGGTTCGATAAATGCACCAGCGTCATCGAATACCCGTAGCACCGCATGCGTCCCGAAAGTTCCTCACTCAGTTGTTGTGTCAGCCGGGGTACTTCCAGCGTCACATACGTCAGTTCATTCCGTTCCGAAAAAAAGAGAATCTTTCCGTAATCCGAAATGACTGATCTAACCAATAATTCACTCATTAAAAAAAATAATCCTTTGAAAAAATATTATTTCGCTTCATTTTACCGCATGATACCAGCGGACGGAAAAAAAATCATGATACTCTGCGGCGAGCCTTCCGGCGATCGGTACGCCGGACTGCTGGCCGGCGCCATTTTGAAAATCGATCCGGATGCTTATTTAACGGGCGTCGGCGGCGATCATCTTGAAAAAGCTGGCGTCCGGCTGATCAAAAATATCCGTTCCCTCTCCGTAAGCGGATTCACCGATGTTCTTCGCCGATTGCCGGCGATCATGAAAATCCGCAATAAAATCACCCGCGCAATTATCGCCGATCCGCCGGACATGATCGTCATGATCGATTTTCCTGATTTCCATTTCTCCGTAGCGAAAAAAATCAAACGGCATTTTTCCGGAAAAAAAACTCCGGTTCTGGTTTATTACATTCCGCCGCAAATTTGGATCTGGCGCAAGCGCCGCATCCGCCTGATCAAACGCTTTTTTGACGCGGTCATTCCGGTGTTTCCGTTTGAACTGGAATTATACCGGAAGCAAAGCGTTCCCGTTTTTTACTCAGGCCACCCGATAATAGATTGTTTACGCTATCAATGTCAAGAAAAAACTGAACGGGATGAGGATTCATCCCTGCGCATCGCGATACTTCCCGGTAGCCGCGCGCATGAAATTTCCGGACTTCTCCCCGTCATGCTCGACGGAGTCCGGCGTTACGCTGAAACTTACCAGCCATCCGGATCAAATATCGTTGTCCGTATTCCGGTAATAAATCACATCGGCGAGGATTTCTATCGCCTGGTTATCGCGCGTCAAAATAAAAAAATTGAAAAAGCAAGTTTCCTTGTTGAGTTTCATACCGACGTTTATCATTCAATTGCCGTATCGGATATCGTTTTAAGCAAACCCGGAACAAACAACCTCGAAATCGCATATTCCGGAAAACCGTTTGTCGTTATTTACCGGACAAATTTCATCAACTGGCTGATTATCCGGATGTTTGTTAAAACACGGTTCGCTTCATTAGTTAATATTCTGAGCCGGAAAGAAATCATTAGAGAATTGCTGCAGAAAAACGCTCGCCCTGAAATGATCGCTGAAGAAATCAACCGGATCATAACCGTTTCAGATTACCGGAATCAAATGCAGGAGCAACTGAAAATATTTACCGAATCTGCCGGATTGAATGCAAAAATAAATATAGCCGCCGAAAACGCAAAATTTTTATTATCCTTAACTGACGTTGCAGTTTAGCCGATGGATGATTCGTCAAAAATTACAAATGACGATAAAAACGTCAATCGAAAAAAAATAATAATCTGTATTTACAATGATTTAAAATTTTATTGTAATGGCATATATTTTGATATATATTCGGTGTTTGAATTACTTTTAAAGTAATAAACCTTCCATGTAAGCAGGGTATTGAATGAAAATTAAAAAGAACATCGCGGTCAGCGAAAGCGGTTTTGTTTTCGTACCGAATACCGGAGACTCTTACACTCTGAACCCTGTCGCGGCGGATATTATCCACGCGATCAGCGAGAATAAAACAGCAAGTGAAATCCAGTCGTTCATCGAATCAAAATATGAAGTGGATCCAGTTCTGTTTGAAAAGGATTTTCACGATTTCATCCACCAATTAAAACAATTGCAGCTTATCGACAATGACAACACCCATTAACATCGCGGTCACGGGATTAAACGCGACCGACAATCCGGGGCCCGGTGTCGCCGTCGCCCGCGCTATTAAGGACGACCCGGAATTAAACGCCCGCATCATCGGCCTGTCGTACGACGCGATGGAGCCTGGCATTTACATGCATCACGTCATCGACAAAACCTATCAGATCCCGTTGCCTTCCGTCGGCCAGAACGCGCTGATGGAACGGCTCCGGTTCATTCACACGAAGGAAAAAATCGATCTTGTCATTCCGAATTTCGACGCCGAATTGTACGGATTTATTAAAATCAGCGACGCGCTCCGTTCGATCGGCATTCGCACGTTCCTTCCCTCCCTGACGCAGCTTGAAACGGTAAGCAAAAACCGCCTGAACGAACTCGGGGAAAAACTGAAGCTCCTCGTTCCGGAAAGCAAGCCGGTCACATCGCTGGAAAGCGCAAGCAAGCTGATGCGCGAATATGAATTTCCTTTAGTCGTTAAAGGAAAATTTTACGAGGCCTATATCGCGTACACCGCCGAACAGGTTCATACGTATTTTCATAAGCTCAACGCCAAATGGGGACTCCCCGTCATTATCCAGAAATTCATCCATGGCAAGGAATACAATGTAGCGGCGTTGGGCGACGGGCAGGGCGGAATGACCGGCGCGATCCCCATGCGTAAACTCGTGCTGACCGACAAAGGCAAGGGCTGGGCGGGCGTCGCCATCGAAACGCCGTAAATGATCGCGCTGGCAAAAACCATCGTGTCGGAACTGAAATGGAAAGGCGGACTGGAACTGGAAATCCTGAAAACCGATCGTGATGAATTGTATTTAATCGAAATCAATCCCCGCTTTCCCGCTTGGATCTATTTCTCAGCCGGAGCCGGACAGAACCTGCCCGCCGCGATGGTGCATATGAGTCTCGGCGAAAAAGTCAAACCGTTTACGGAATATCAGGTGGGAAAAATGTTCGTGCGTTATTCATGGGATCACATCACCGACATAAAAGAATTCGAAAAAATTTCAACCAGCGGCGAATTATAATTTATTAAGAAATCTATTAAAGGTACCCGAATGAATAAACTGCCTTATGAACGTCCGGTCATCGTGAAAATGAATGCCGGGCTGATGAACAAATTCGGAACGCGAAACGAGATCGTTCCCGTTACGCATATCGACGATGTTCCAGTGGGTCAACTGATCAGTGAATTCGGATCTCCATTGTTCGCGCTGTCGGAAACAACGATCCGAAAAAAAATGAAACACGCTTACCGCACGTTCCGTAACCGCTATCCCAAAGTCCAATTCGCCTGGTCGTACAAGACCAATTATCTCGACGCGGTATGCAGAATATTTCATCAGGAGGATTCCTGGGCGGAAGTCGTATCGAGGTTCGAATATGATAAAGCCCTTCGCAACGGCGTACCAGGCAGCCAGATTATATTCAACGGACCCGATAAAACGGCGGATGATCTAAGAACGGCGATCCGCAGCCGTTCGCGTATTCACATCGATCATCTCGATGAATTATACCAGGTCATCGAACTGTCGGAGGAAACGGAAGAACGACCTCAAGTCGCGATCCGCATCAACATGGATACGGGCATTTACCCGCAGTGGGATCGGTTCGGATTTAATTATGAGAACGGCCAGGCCTGGGACGCGATCACAAAAATTCTGTCGCATCCGAAATTAGAATTAGCCGGCCTGCATTGCCATATCGGAACATTCATCCTGTCGCCGCAGGCGTATGCGATCGCCGCCTCGAAACTCTCAGCGCTTGCGATAACAAT